>DATEJC010000661.1:0-5238 GCA_035278345.1 Bradyrhizobium sp.
GTTCGGCAACGAATTACCGATCTCGGTCATCGCCGGCCCGTGCCAGCTCGAGAGCCGCGCGCATGCACTGGAGGTGGCAAGCGCACTGAAGGAGATTGCGGCCCGGCTGAAGATCGGGCTCGTCTACAAGACCTCTTTCGACAAGGCCAATCGCACCAGTGCCTCGGCCGCGCGCGGCATTGGCCTCGAACAGGCGCTGCCGATTTTCGCGGAAATCCGTTCCACTCTCGGCCTGCCGGTACTGACGGACGTGCATGAGGTCGCGCAATGCGCGGAAGCGGCGCAAGCCGTCGACGTGCTGCAGATCCCGGCCTTCCTGTGCCGGCAGACCGACTTGCTGGTTGCGGCGGCCGCGACCGGCAAAGCCGTTAACATCAAGAAGGGCCAGTTCCTCGCGCCGTGGGACATGGCCAATGTCGCCGCCAAGATCACCGGCGCCGGCAACCCAAACGTGCTCGTCACCGAGCGCGGCGCCTCGTTCGGCTACAACACGCTGGTGTCTGACATGCGCGCGCTGCCGATCCTGGCGCGTACCACAGGCGCGCCCGTGATCTTCGACGCCACCCATTCGGTGCAGCAGCCGGGCGGGAAGGGGGCATCATCCGGCGGCGAGCGCGAATTCGTTCCGGTGCTGGCGCGTGCGGCCGTGGCGGTCGGCGTTGCCGGTGTGTTCATCGAGACCCATCCCGATCCCGATTACGCTCCATCTGACGGACCGAACATGGTGCCGCTGCGCGACTTCGAAGGCCTTGTGAAGAGGCTGATGGCGTTCGACGCGCTGGCCAAGAACACGAACACGCAAGCCGCGCGGTGAGATCGGCGCTTCCGCCAGCCCTGAACATCATCGCGCTGACGACGTTCGCCGCGAGCCTCTCGGGCCGCGCGCTCGATCCCGTACTGCCGCATATCGCCCATGACTTCGGCGTCAGCATCGCAAGCGCCGCCGGTTTCTCGGCGGTGTTCGCCTTCACTTTCGCCGTCGTGCAGCCGGTGCTGGGCGCAGCCGCCGACATGTTCGGCAAGGCGCGGCTGATGACCGTATGCCTCGTATTGCTCGGCATCGCCAACATCCTCGGGGCGCTGTCGAACTCCTACGAGATGCTCTTCATCACCCGCATCCTGGGCGGCATCGCTTCCGGCGGCGTGTTTCCGGTTTCGCTGTCGCTGGTCAGCGACCTCGTCGGGCCCGACAAGCGCCAGGTCGCGATCGGACGAACGCTGGCGGGCTCGATGGCGGGCAATCTGCTGGGCGCAACGCTGTCCGGCCTGATCGGCGACTTCCTGGGCTGGCGCGGCGTGCTGGCGCTGCTCGGCGCATTGGTGCTGGGCTCGTCGATCGCGGTCGCGGCCGGGTTTCGCGGGGCTGATCTGGCGCGGCCGCCGCGCGCCGATTTTGCCGCGCTCCGCCAGGGCTATCGCACGATCTTCTCCAATCCGAACGCCAAAATCTGCTACGCGGCGGTGTTCGTCGAAGGCTGCTGCGTGCTCGGCCTGTTTCCCTATGTCGCCTCGTTCCTGTTCGAACTCGGTGAGACGAGGCTGTCGATCGCGGGCATCGTGATCGCGGGTTTCGCCGTCGGCGGCTTGTTCTACACGCTCACTGTCTCGCGCTTCCTGCCGCGGCTCGGCGTGCGCGGCATGATGATCGCGGGCGCGTCACTGGTCGGCCTGCAGCTTGCCGCGGTTGCCTTTGGTCCGGACTGGAGGATCCAGCTCGCCTGCCTATTGCTGATGGGCTGGGGCTTTTACATGATCCACGGCTGTATCCAGGTGTTCGCCAGCGAACTGTCGGTCGACGCCCGCGCCACTGCGCTGGCGCTGCACTCGTTCTTCTTCTTCCTGGGACAGACGTTGGGCCCGATTGCCTACGGCTTCGGTATCGCACACGCCGGCAAGATTCCCACCCTGCTGACTGCGGCGGTGATCATGATCGCGCTCGGCCTTGCCTGCGCAAAACTGCTGCGGCAGCGGATGGCCGCAGATGCCGGTCCGGCGTAGGGCTCACTCAAAACTATCGACGATGCCGGCCTTGGCGAGTGCCGCCTTGCGCGCCTTCATCCATTCCTCGGTGAACTTGGCGGCATCGGAGGACGGATTGCCCTTGTTGAAGTCGCCCCATGCGGTCTGCAGGACCTGCTGACGCTTGAACAGCGCCTTGTTGTACTTCTCCTGGTCGTCGCTCCAGGCGCCGGCCTCCTTGAGGGCCTTGACCGCACCCGGATGCACCGGCACCGCCCAGTTCTTCGTCTGCGTCTTTACGGCAAGTCCGCTCGCGCCCGGCGCGTTGTCCTTGTAGCCGTCATAGCCTTCGATCAGCGCCTTGGTCAGCATGTAGACGTCGGCTTCGGGCTGGTTCGCATAGACCGTGTAGATCGGATACGGGTAAGCGCCCATCTGGATCGGCTTGTCCTTGGAGAATTCGCCGGCGCCGCAGGTGGCGTTGTGCTCGGTGAAGTACGGCCCGATCTTGCGCACCCGTTCCCAGCCCGCCTTGTCGGTGTGCGGCAGGGGCGGCCAGAAGATGCCGCGTGGCGAGGTCTGCAGCTCCTTGGCGGGCCCTGCGATGGTCGAGCCGAACATGGCGTCGACGTCGTTGTTGACGGCGCCTTTCCACATCGCGTTGTTGCTGGCGAATTCGACGATCCTGACGTCCTTGGCCGAGAGACCCGCGAAGGCCAGCATCGCCAGCGCATTCTGGTTCAGCGCGGGCGAGCCGACGACGAAGCCGATGCGTTTGCCCTTCAGATCCGCCAGCGTTTTTGCGCCGACATCACCGGCGATCGCCAGCGACAGCCCGTTGCAATCGACCGAGCTCAGCGTGATCTGCACCGGCTGCGGTCCCCACTCCTTGGTGGCGAACTCGAACAGGCCTTCCTGCGCGAAGAAGACGCCGACACCCATGGCCGAGAGCGTGGCGCGGCCTGCCCGCATCGGCTGCAGCCGGGCGACGTCATTGCCGGCGGGCAGCACGCGCGTGTCCGAGCCGTATTTGTCCTTGAGCATCTTGCCGAGCGCGACCGTGATGTTGAATCCGGACGTGCCGGTGTCATAAGCGGTCATCGTGATGGTCGGCGGCAGCTTGACCTGCGCCATCGCGGCAGACGCCGTGAGCGCCGTGCCGAGCAAGGCAATCGCCGCAAGCTTGATGGCCGGCTTGATCATTGCATTCCTCCCTTGGCCGCCGTCATGGCGGCGCGCGGCTGTTCGAGCCTTGCCGGCTACGATGTGGCCGCGCTGAGGAATTGTGCAGTGTCCAAATTGCCGCGGGAAGCGCCGTGCACTCAGACGAAAGGCGAGGGCTAGCCACGGCCTCGATAGGGGGCGACGCCCTGGTCGGGGACCCACATTGCCTTCGGCAGCCTGCCGGTCTGCCAGAACACGTCGATCGGGATGCCGCCGCGCGGATACCAGTAGCCGCCGATGCGCAGCCATTTCGGCTTGATCTCGTCGGCAATGCGCTTGCCGATCATCACGGTGCAGTCCTCGTGAAAGGCGCCGTGGTTGCGGAAGCTCGCGATGTAGAGTTTCAGCGACTTCGACTCCAGCAGCCAGCGGCCCGGCACGTAATCGATCACGAGATGCGCGAAGTCAGGCTGGCCCGTCACCGGGCAGATCGAGGTGAATTCCGGCGCGGTGAAGCGCACCAGATAATCGGTGCCCCCTTGCGGATTGGGCACGCGGTCGAGCACCGCCTTTTGCGGACTGTCCGGCCATTCCACGGCCCGGCCGAGTTGCAGGGATTTTTTCGCCATGATGTCGGTCCTTGGGTACGGCCGTCATTGGCGCAAGGGGCGGGGCCCGTCAACTCTCAACGCGAGGCGGGATCGGAGAGGAAGCGCACCAGAGCGGCGCGGTCGGCGGCGTCCTCGATGCCGCGGATCGACATCCACAGCCCCGGAAACATTTCGGCTGGATCAGCGAGAAAGCGGTCCAGCTTCTCCGCATCCCAGCGCAGGCCTTCGCTGTTGGCCTTGCGCAGCACGGGCGAATAATCAAAGGACGCATCGCCCCCGACCTTGCGGCCGATGATGCCAGAAAGGTTGGGGCCGGGCAGTCCCTGGTCGGCGGGATCGAGGCTATGGCAGGCGCGGCAGGGCGTGAATAGCTTTGCCCCGTCTTCCGCCGAGGCGGAGACGGGGATCAAAAGCAGCAGCAGGACCGCAAGGGACTTCACGCGACGGTCTGAATTCGCACCAGACGGTTGGTGCCGGACTCGCCGCCCCAGACCTCGCCAGGCCTGCCGGCGAGTTGCCGCACATTGGCGCCCGACATGTCGCTCGGGAAGGAGTCGAACTTCTCGGTGATGGGATCGAAGCGCACGATGGCGTTGGCGCCGAAATCCGTCAGCCACACCTTGTCCTTCTCGTCGACATAGACGGCGTAGGTGCGCGGACCCGCGCCCGGCAGCTTCCAGGCCTTCCATGAATTGTCGGCCGGATCATGCATCGACACGTTGCCGCTGTTCCATTCGCTGACCCAGATGCGGCCCCTGGAATCCGACCACACGCGGCGCGCGCCCTGGTTCGGCGTCGGCGGCTCGACCACGGTGGCATTGCCGGTGGCGGGATCGATCTTCGCGATGTGGTTGCCGGCCAGCGAGGCGTACCAGATGTCGCCCTTCGGCGTGATCGTGATGCCGTAGGTGCCGCGGCCGCGCGGCGACTTGAACACGGTCATGTCGCCGGATTTCGGATCGAGCCGGCCATAGATTCCGCTTTGTCCGGTGAACCAGTAGATGCCGTTCTTGTCGAACACCGCCGTGTTGAGATTGGCGTAGGCCTCGTTCTCCGGCAGGCGGAACAGCCGCACCTTGTGATCAGAAGGCTCGACCCGCGCGATCGCGTTCTGCCCGCCCTCGGTGATCCACGGCGCGCCGTCGGGGCCGATGATCACGCCGTGAGGGGCGGCGCCCTTGCCGAGATCGATTTGCTTGAACGAGCCGTCCTTGGGGTCAAGCCGTCCCAGCGTGCCATTGCGCTGGCCGCAGTACCAGACCGTTCCATCCGGCGCGGACGCGGTGTCGCGCGAGCCCGAACCGGGGGCGACGGGGAAGTATTTCACCCGGAACGGGCCTTCCTGCGCATTGACTTGGCGAAGCAGCGCCGGTGCGGCCAGAAATGTGGCGCTGGCGGCGACAAGAAACTTGCGGCGATTCATGGCGTTACCTCGGCTTCTGAATGGGAAGGTTTCGACGCTTGGATCAACCTGTGAGGAGCATAACCCTACCACAACCAAGCG
>DATEJC010000662.1:0-3815 GCA_035278345.1 Bradyrhizobium sp.
GCACAAGCTGGTCTCGGCCGACTATTCGCAGATCGAGCTGCGCCTGCTGGCGGAGATCGCTGACATCCCGCAGCTCAAGCAGGCGTTCAAGGACGGCCTCGACATTCATGCCATGACCGCGTCCGAAATGTTCGGCGTGCCGATCAAGGACATGCCGGGCGAAGTGCGCCGCCGGGCGAAGGCGATCAACTTCGGCATCATCTACGGCATCTCGGCGTTCGGCCTCGCCAACCAGCTCGGCATCGCCCGCGAGGAAGCTTCCGCCTACATCAAGAAATACTTTGAGCGCTTCCCCGGCATCCGCGATTACATGGATTCGACGAAGGAGTTCTGCCGCAAGTACGGCTATGTCGAGACGCTGTTCGGACGGAAGTGCCACTACCCCGAGATCAAGGCGAGCAACGCCTCGGTCCGCGCCTTCAACGAACGCGCTGCGATCAACGCGCGCCTGCAGGGCACCGCGGCCGACATCATCCGCCGCGCCATGACCCGGGTCGAGGACGCGCTGGCCGAGAAGAAGCTGTCGGCGCAGATGCTGCTGCAGGTGCACGACGAATTGATCTTCGAAGTGCCGGAAAAGGAAGTCGCCGCGACGCTACCGGTCGTGCAGCACGTCATGCAGGACGCGCCTTTCCCGGCCGTGCTGCTGTCGGTGCCGCTGCAGGTCGACGCGCGCGCGGCAAACAATTGGGACGAGGCGCATTGAGGCGACGCAAGCCTGCAGCCAGGCATGATGCTAGGCTCGCCGGCATGGATGGCATCAATCCGCTCTTCGTCTTCGCGCTGACCGCACTGATCATCGAGATCACGCCCGGCCCGAACATGACCTATCTCGCCGCGCTGTCGCTCTCGAGCGGCATGCGCACGGGCTTTGCCGCGGTCGCCGGCATTGCGATCGGACTGATGACCTATGGCGTCATCGCGGCGCTGGGGCTTGCCGCCGTCATCGACAATTCGCCGCTGCTTTATGGGCTGCTGCGCTGGGGCGGCGTGGCTTATCTCCTTTGGCTCGCCTGGGAGGCCTGGTCGAGCGAACGCGAGACCTCGCCCGATGCCACCGATGGACCGGACGGCGAGCCGTGGATTGCCTTCCGTCGCGGGCTGATCACCAATTTGCTCAACCCCAAGGCCGCCGTGTTCTACGTCGCGGTGCTGCCTGAATTCATCCGGCCCGGGGCTGGCTCCGTGATGTCGCAGACGCTGGCGCTGAGCGTGGTCTATGTCACGATCGCGACCGTCATCCATGCCGGCATCGTGGGGCTGGCCGGCTCCATGCAATCAATGGTCGCGGCTTCGGGCGGCCGCCGCATGGTCCGCCGCCTGCTTGCGCTGGCGCTGGTCGTCATCGCGATCTGGTTCGCGCTGACCACGGGCCAGCCGTAATATTGCTCCGAGTGCAATTGCTGCGATGACAACGCAAGGCGGCGCACGCTAGAAGGCGCGCATGCCCTCACATGCTTCCCTCATCGGATTCGCTCTGGTCTCGCTCGGCATGGTGCTGACGCCCGGACCGAACATGATCTACTTGATCTCGCGCTCGATCACGCAAGGACCTGCCGCCGGCATCGTCTCGCTCGGCGGCGTCGCGCTCGGTTTTGTGTTCTACATGCTGTGCGCGGCCTTCGGCATCACTGCGCTGTTGTTCGCCATTCCCTATGCCTATGACGCGCTGCGCCTTGCCGGCGCGGCCTATCTGCTCTGGCTGGCATGGCAGGCGCTGAAGCCCGGCGGGCGCTCGCCGTTCCAGGTGAAGAAGCTGCAGGTCGACGGACCGCGCAAATTGTTTGCGATGGGGCTGCTCACCAATCTGCTCAACCCGAAGATCGCGATGCTGTATCTGGCGCTGCTGCCGCAATTCATCGATCCTGCCGCCGGCAGCGTGCTGACGCAGTCGATCGCGCTCGGCTCGATCCAGATCGTCATCAGCGTCAGCGTTAATGCGATGATCGCACTCGCCGCTGGATCGATCGCGGTCTTTCTCGGCACCCGGCCGACGTGGCTGTTGATCCAGCGCTGGCTGATGGGAACGGTGCTGGCCGGGCTTGCGGTGAAAATGGCGCTGGAGAAGCGGGCTTGATCTTTGTTACCTCGCCCCGCATGCGGGGAGAGGTCGGATCGCATCGGAGATGCGATCCGGGTGAGGGGGCCTCTCCGCGAATTCGTCTCTCACCGTCTCCTTGGAAGCACCCCTCACCCCAGCCCTCTCCCCGCAAGAGCGGGGCGAGGGAGTTCACTAGTCCAGCTTCGCTTCCATGCCGCGCTTGGTGGCGGGGCGGGCCATCATCTGGCTGTACCAGCGCTCGACATTGGGAAAGTCCTTCAGCTCGACCTTGTGGCGCGGGTGGCGCCAGGCCCAGCCGAGGATGGCGAAATCGGCGACCGACAACGGGCCGGCGACGAATTCGTGTTTCGCCAGGCGCTTGTTGAGGACGTCATAAAGCCGGCGCGTCTCCTTCATGAAACGCTTCAGGCCATAGGCGCGGTCCTGCTCGTTCTCCAGCGCGATGAAATGGTGCACCTGGCCCGGCATCGGGCCGAAGCCGCCCATCTGCCACATCAGCCATTCATAAACCGGGATGCGCTCGGCCAGCGGTTTGGGCAGGAATTTGCCGGTCTTCTCGCCGAGGTAAAGCAGGATCGCGCCCGATTCGAAGATGCTGACCGGCTTGCCCTCGGGGCCATCGGGATCGACGATGGCGGGGATCTTGTTGTTCGGGCTGATCGCCAGGAACGACGGCGCCATCTGCTCGCCCTTGCTGATGTTCACCGGGATCACCTTGTAGGGCAGCCCCATTTCCTCCAGCGCGACCGAGATCTTGCGGCCGTTCGGCGTGTTCCAGGTGTGGAGTTCAATGGTCATTGTTGTTTCCCCAGAGGTGTTGGGCTCCCCTAGCCCGGAACCGGCCGGCCTTACAAGGCGCGGCCGCGCGGGGGTGCATCTCGGAAAACGGCCTGCTTCGTTTTGCCCGCTGTTGATGAGGCCTAATCGGGCTGGAATGTGCGAAAGTCCGCCGATAAATTGCGCCACCTTGAAACCCTCCGGAAAAGCCGTGTCCAAATCAGCCGCCCGCGCCCGCCTCGCCGAAATCATCCGCAAGCGTTCCTTCGGGCGCGGCGAGATCACGCTCGCCTCGGGCCGCAAGAGCGATTTCTACTTCAACCTGAAGCCCACCATGCTCGACCCCGAGGGCGCGGCGCTGCTGGCCGAACTGACCTACGAGGCGCTGAAGGACGACAATCTCGACTTCGTCGGCGGGCTCGAGATGGGCGCGGTCCCGTTGGCGGGCGCGATCGCACAGCTGTCCTGGATCAAGGGCCATCCGATCGCGGCGTTCTTCGTGCGCAAGAAGCCGAAGGAGCACGGCGCGCGGCTCGCGGTGGAGGGACTTGCCAAGGGCGAGACGTTGCAGGGTAAGCGCATCGTCATTGTCGAGGACGTCACCACGACCGGCGGCTCAGCCCTGAAGGCCGTGGAAGCCGTGCGCGAGGCCGGCGGCGTGATTGCGCTGGTCTTCACCATGGTCGACCGCGAGGAAGGCGCGACGGAAGCCTTTGCCGAGGCCGGGCTGCCGTTCCGCTCGCTGTACAAGGCGGGTGAATTCTTGAAGGACTGAGTTCTCTTCCTCCCTCTCCCCGCTCTTCGCGGGGCGAGGGTCGGGGTGAGGGGCTGTCTCCACAAAATCGGTAGCAAAGAGACTCGCGGTGAGTCCCCTCACCCGGATCGCATCTGTCGATGCGATCCGACCTCTCCCCGCAAGCGGGGCGAGGTAAAGAAACAGCACAAGCGCTCCCCCCACTCACCAACCATTTACCAT
>DATEJC010000663.1:0-6251 GCA_035278345.1 Bradyrhizobium sp.
ATCCGATCGCCCCTCCCAGTCGAGCCTCCAAATCCTGTGGGCCCCTCACTGAAAACAATTCGCGGTATCGAACTCGTAATGCAAATATTCCGATCCTGCGGTCCAGCCGAGCTAATCATGTCTTCATTTCCTTGCGGTTCCCAAGACATTCCCGGCGCGTGCGTTAAGGTTACATCCGGCGACAACTGGATCGCCTCGGATGCTGTTACTATGCAGGAGCCTTTCGCGCCTGACCCGTTTGGGGGAGGCTGTGAAGATATATGACGCGCCGCCTCATGACTGGAAATCGCGACTGCCGCCGCTTGCCAACGAACCTGCCGGCAACTCGAAACGAAAGGGGGGTAGTTCTTGAGTAAAGCCGGAATAGACGATGATCAGCTAATGAAGGTCATGAGCCGCCTCGGTGAGGCAGCCGTCGATCCATCGGCCTGGCCTGAGATCATGGATGGCATCTGCAGGGCCGTCGGGGCGTCCGCTGCAATCCTCCTGCAAAGCGACATTCGAACGCCCGACGTGCCACGCACGGCATCCATCGACGAAGGTACCAAGTTCTACTTTGCCAACGACTGGCAAACGATGGATCCGCGAGCCAGGGGTTTTCCCCGGATGATGGCCGGCGAGATCATCACCGATCACGACATCCTGACGCCCGAGCAGATCCGTCGAGATCCAATGTACAACGAGGTACTTTTCCCGTTCGGCTTCCGGTGGTTCGCTGGCGTCGGTTTCTGGGCCGATTCCGCCGCCTGGGCACTCACCCTGCAACGGACGGGACGCGAGGGAGCATTCGAGGCTCAGGACAAGCAGCTGCTTGCCCGGCTTGCGCCGCGATTGACCGAGACAGCCACCCTCTCAACGGCGGTGGGTCGCGCGATCCTGTCTTCAATGACCAACGTCCTTGGCCAGGTTCAGCAGCCTGCGCTCGTTCTGGATCGACAGGGTTTCGTGCTTTCGACAAATTCGGCGGCCGATGCCGGATTCGATCAGGAAATCCGGGTTCGAAACCGGCGGCTCGCCGTCAAGGACAAAGCGGCGTCGGCAAGGCTTGACCAGCTTGTCGACATGATCCGGTGCACACCCGAGAGCGCAGCGTTGCCTGCACAGCCGATCCTGATCCGCCGGACCGCAAAGCCTCCCGTCGCGCTGCGCGTGCTGCCGATCGACGGTGCGGCCCGCAATGTGTTTCTGGGAGCGCGAGCACTGCTCATCCTTTCCAACCTGCTGCCGCCCACGCCGCCCGATCCAGGTTTGATCGCCCAGGCGTTCGACCTTACGCGAGCGGAATCGCGGTTGGCGGCACTGCTGGTGAGCGGTCTGTCGCTCGACGAGGCCGCGACACAGCTTCGCGTTTCACGCGAGACGGTGCGCGCGCATCTGAAATCGGCGTTCTCGAAGACCGGCACGCATCGCCAGTCGGAGCTGATCAGCCTTATCTCCCAGCTCGCACGATGAACAAGGTCATACAAAAACGGCACATGTTCGCCTTCGACCCGCGACCGATGTTTGGTCGGAATGTGGCGAGTTCAGGAACAGCTCCGGAGTTGCCCGTCTTCGCGATGCCTGGGTCTTAACTCAGGATAATGCACCGAATCGTTTGGCGGGTCATAAACCACCAATGTTGGCGGCCGGGGGCGCGCACAGCCCGGGACACGATCGATGGATCGCACCCATCCAAATGAGCGCTCTTGCAGGGAGCCCTGCAAGAGCGACCAGGTATTGTGTCCGAGATGCGCAGCCGCGCTTCATATCTTCATCGACATACTCGACAGCCGCAATGGGAAGGTCTTTCGCCTGTTTCGATGCGCATGCGGAGAATTTTCCTGGAGCAAATAGCAAATAAGGCCGCCTCAGTTGGCGGCCTCCGTCATTTTGGCGAACGTCGTCTTGCCTGGCGGCTTTCTCGAATCCGAAACGCTCAGATCACCACCACTCTCGTGCCGACGCCGACGCGGCCGTAGAGATCAATGACGTCCTCGTTGCGCATGCGGATGCAGCCGGAAGAGACGTTGGTGCCGATCGTCCAGGGCTCGTTGGAGCCGTGGATACGATAGAGCGACGAGCCGAGATACATCGCGCGCGCGCCGAGCGGATTTTCCGGCCCGCCTTCCATGTGCCGCGGCAGATCGGGGCGGCGCGCCAGCATTTCCGGCGGCGGCGTCCAGGCCGGCCACTCCTTCTTGGCCGAGATCGTCTTGATGCCGGACCAGGTGAAGCCGGGGCGGCCGACGCCGACGCCATAGCGCAGCGCCTTGCCGTCGCCCTGCACGAGATAGAGAAACTTGTTCGGCGTATCGATCACGATGGTGCCGGCGCCTTCCTTGCCGTGATAGTCGACCAGCTGCTTGTTGTACCTGGGATCGAAGCTGCGCTGTGACGGGTCTGCTTCCTGCTGGCGGTACATGCCTTGCGGATCCATCGGCGGCAGGCGGCGGCCGTCATAGCCGACGTCAGGCTGCTGCTGATACACCTGCTCGTAGCGGCCACCGCGCGGCGCATCCCCGAACAGGAATTCAATGAAGCCGCCGCCCATGTTGGAGGCCACACGCACGGGAGGCGGCGCGGATTGCGCGGCGGCGGAGTGGATCGTGGCGCAAAGGATTGAGGCGCTCGCCAGGAGCGCAAAAGCGGATGTTTTCGACATTGACGTACTCTGTACTGTTCGTCACCGGACGCGTGGGACGCGCGCCCTTCACACACGATTCATTACAAATGAAAACCTAATCGCTTTGGTAAACGGAATCGGCGTTTTGATTCACCACGTCGGCGCGGGCTTCGGTTTTGTCCGGTAGCGTTTATTTTCGGTGAATGCGCAAGCCGTATGGTTAATCGCCTCTTTGCGCGTCCGTAGTCTACGCTGCCACTGCAGTTCCTCGCGTGAACCTCGCGTTAAATCGCATCTGATTACAAAGGGTGCGAAATAAAGGGGTGGGAAGAACAACCATGTCGGTCAATCGCAAACGCTTTCGTGTCGAACAAGCCATTCTCGGCGACGCACCGATGGTCATGCCCACGGACGCCGAAGCGGACGCAGGTCCGATGCATCGCGAGATCATGAACGAACTGCGCGCGATCCGCGCCCAGATGGCGGCTCCCGCCCGCCGCAGCACGGAAACGGTCGAGGAAGCCGCCAGCCGCGAGATCTCGGAATCCCAGGCGCTGCTCGAGACCTACCGCGCCCAGATCGAACAGTGCGAAAAGCTCAAGATCGAGCTCGACCTGATCCACGACGCCATCAGCCGCACCAAGCGCGAGATCGCGGTGCTGCACGGCAAGAGCTTTAACGGCGATGAAATGGCCAAGGTCAATGGCGAGCTCGGCGCCGTCGTCGGCGGCACCGAACAGGCTACCCAGCAAATCCTGGAAGCGGCTGAGTCGATCGACAATGCCGCCAGCGCGCTGTCGAAGAACAACTCGCTCGACCAGCAGAAAATCCTCAGCGAGGAAATCCAGGAGCGCGTGGTCTCGATCTTCGAGGCCTGCAACTTCCAGGACCTCACCGGCCAGCGCATCTCCAAGGTGATGACCACGATGAAGTTCATCGAGCAGCACATCAACGAGATGATGAACATCTGGGGCGGCGTCGACGCCATCAAGGCGCATGCGCCGGCGATCGTCGACACGCGCGAGGGCGACGCCAAGCTGCTCAACGGCCCCAAGCTCGACGGCGACGCCGGCCACGCCTCGCAGGACGACATCGACGCGATGTTCAACTGAGCGAAGCGACAACGGGACAAACAAAAACGCCGGCCCCTCAGGCCGGCGTTTTATTTTCGTCATTGCGGGCGAACCCCCGACCTCGTCATGCCCGGGCCTGTCCCGGGCATCCACGACCTTCTTAGCCTGGTTTCAAGACGTGGATGGCCGGGACAGGCCCGGCCATGACGGAGACTGATAGCGATCAAGTGACTGCGGAAATCACGCCCGTGGCGCGCAGCGGACATAGACCATGTTGCCGTAGCGGGTGCCGGCGTCCTTGTCGACGAAGCGCGTGATCATGACGCGGCCGTCGAAGGAGATGATCTCGCGGTCCTGCTCGCCGGGCGTGGGACCGGCCGGGCCGATATAGTTCTTGCCGCTCGGTGAGCCCTTCAGCCGCAGTTCCTGCGGGGTGGCCTGGTCGGCCAGATGCATGATGACCCCGCCGCTCGAGCCGGCGGTGATCGTGTAGGGCTGCTTGCACTGCGAACGCGCCATCGCCTCGGTACGGGTGCGGTCCTTGGGGTCCTGGTACGAGGCAAGGCCCCAGCGGCCGACGATCTCGTCGGAGCGGATGGTGGCCGGCATTTCCGGCGCCACGCCGGGCTCGGGCGCCGGCGCGGGCGACGATGAGCCGAACATGCCGCCAAGGTTCGTGGTCTCGCAGCCGGCCAAGGCGACCGCCAACACCGAGACGATGGCAAGGCTCGCCAGCGGACGCGCGTTACCTGACCTGTTCATGGGTATCCCCCCAACACATTCCAATGGCCGCTCCCGTCCGCAGCCAAGCGCAAAACACCAACCGGGGCAATGACCTCGGACAATTTACCCGCGGACCCCGACATGGCTTCCGAACACCATGCTATATTGGCCTCACCAAGGCCTTAACCACCTTGCTTGACAGGACCTTCACCAAGCCATATTTCCCGGCCCACCTTAGCACTCCCGCATCGCGATTGCTAAATCTGCTGGCCAGCCTGCGACCAGGCGCCTGCTACGGCCCGCATTACACGCCGGTTCCCATGAACCGGACCTGAAAACTGAAGGCTTGAGGGAACGTCATGGCCAAATCCAAATTCCGCCCGCTGCACGACCGCGTCGTAGTGAAGCGCATCGACGCCGAAGAGAAGACCAAGGGCGGCATCATCATCCCCGACACCGCCAAGGAAAAGCCCTCGCAGGGCGAGGTGGTCGCCGTCGGCCCGGGCGGCCGCGACGAGGCCGGCAAGCTGATCCCGATCGATCTGAAGGTCGGCGACCGCGTGCTGTTCGGCAAATGGTCGGGCACCGAAGTCAAGCTCGACAATGAGGAACTCCTGATCATGAAGGAGTCCGACGTCATGGGCGTGCTGGCGTAAGCCCCGCTTTCCCTCACCCTGAAGAGGCGGCGGAGCCGCCGTCTCGAAGGGCCATCGTTTCACAAAGTCATCCTTCGAGACGCGGGCCAAGGCCCGCTCCTCAGGATGAGGTTCATCCCAGGAGTAAGTTCCAATGGCTGCCAAGGACGTAAAATTTCACGGCGAAGCCCGCGAGCGGATGCTGCGCGGCGTCGATGTTCTCGCCAATGCGGTGAAGGTGACGCTGGGGCCGAAGGGCCGCAACGTCGTCATCGACAAATCGTTCGGCGCACCCCGCATCACCAAGGACGGCGTCACCGTCGCCAAGGAGATCGAGCTCGAGGACAAGTTCGAGAACATGGGCGCGCAGATGGTGCGCGAGGTCGCGTCCAAGACGAATGACGCGGCCGGCGACGGCACCACCACCGCGACCGTGTTGGCGCAGGCCATCGTGCGCGAGGGCGCCAAGGCGGTTGCCGCGGGCATGAACCCGATGGACCTGAAGCGCGGCATCGACATCGCCGTCACCGCCGTGGTCAAGGATCTGGAAAAGCGCGCCAAGCCGGTGGCGGCTTCATCGGAAGTCGCCCAGGTCGGCACCATCTCGGCCAATGGCGACGCCGCGATCGGCAAGATGATCGCGCAGGCGATGCAGAAGGTCGGCAATGAAGGCGTGATCACGGTCGAGGAAAACAAGTCGCTCGACACCGAAGTCGACATCGTCGAGGGCATGAAGTTCGACCGCGGCTATCTGTCGCCCTACTTCATCACCAATGCCGAGAAGATGACCGCGGAGCTGGAAGACGTTTACGTCCTCCTGCACGAGAAGAAGCTGTCCGGCCTGCAGGCCATGCTGCCGGTGCTGGAAGCCGTGGTGCAGTCCGGCCGTCCGCTGCTGATCATCGCCGAGGACGTCGAGGGCGAGGCGCTCGCCACCCTGGTGGTGAACAAGCTGCGCGGCGGGCTAAAGGTGGCGGCGGTGAAGGCGCCTGGCTTCGGTGATCGCCGCAAG
This sequence comes from Bradyrhizobium sp., assembly GCA_035278345.1. GTDB lineage: Bacteria > Pseudomonadota > Alphaproteobacteria > Rhizobiales > Xanthobacteraceae > Bradyrhizobium. The sequence continues at coordinate 6,046 of DATEJC010000663.1, forward strand.
GCGATGCTCGAGGACATCGCGATCCTGACCGGCGGCACGGTGATCAGTGAAGACCTCGGCATCAAGCTCGAGAACGTCAAGCTGAACGACCTCGGCAAGGCGAAGCGAGTGGTCATCGAGAAAGAGAACACCACAATCGTCGAAGGCTCTGGCAAGAAGGACGACATCGTCGGGCGCTGCAACCAGATTCGCGCGCAGGCCGAGGA
>DATEJC010000664.1:0-2896 GCA_035278345.1 Bradyrhizobium sp.
TGCAACGCAGTGATTTGCCGATCGGCCAGATCGCGCAAAACGTCTTTGCACCCAAGGGCGAGAAGCCTGCAGGGACCTGCAACCCTTCGAGGATCAAAGCGCTTCGACGAACTCGATCATTCGACGACGTTGATCGGGATCGGGCAAGGAGCCGCGCATCGCGCCGGCATTGTCAGCCATGTGGCGGGGATCGGAGGTCCCCGGGATCACCGCGGTCACCCGCGGATCGGCGAGCAAATATTTCAGGAAAAACTGTCCCCAGGAGGCCGCGAACGTCCGCGCCCAGTCCGGTAACTCCTTGCCGTGCACTTTACGGAACAGTCTGCCATTGCCGTAAGGCAAGGCGGTCAGCACGCCGGCCCTGACTTGCGCGGCCAGTGGCAGGATGGTCTTCTCGGCTTCGCGGTTATCGAGTGAATAGCCGATCTGGACGAAATCAGGTTTCTCCCGTTCCAGCACAGCCTCGACCGCCGGATAATCGCCGCGGAATGTCGAGGTGATGCCGACGTAGCGGCAAACGCCCTGTTTCTTCCACTCCCTGAAGCGTCCGAGAGATTGCTGCTTGCTTCGGACGTTGTGGAGCTGCAGCAGATCGACGCTTGCGGTTCTCAGTCGGGTCAGTGATCGCTTGAGCTCCGTGGAATCAGGCGACTCGAGCTTGGTGGCGATGAAGAGCTTGTCCCTCAAGCCGGCGGATGCGGCGACCTCGCCCAGCACGCTTTCCGCATCGCCATAGGTCGACGCCGTGTCGATCAGCCGCCCGCCACTCTCGATCAGAGCATGTACGACTGCATCGGCCCTGCTCCGTATTGCCTTGCTATTCTCATCGAAAACATAGGCGGTGCCGAGACCGACGGCGGGAATGCGCTCGCCGCTGCCGGGGATCGCACGGGTGAGAAGCGGTGTCTCCGTTTGGGCAACGGCTTTGGTCGACAGCAGAATTCCGCCGGCGAGTGCGGCAAGGTCGCGGCGGGTTATCCGGTGAGTCATTCGGATTGCCATGACGACGCTCCTTCGTCTGTTTTGGTCGCAAGACGCTCCTGCGTTCGCCCCAGCACGGTCGAGAGAACGAGCCAGCCCGCCACGACCGGCAGCGCGCACAGCGCGATGGCGCCGAGCTTCAATCCCAACGCCTGCAGGCCATCGTAGACCCAACCATACAAGGCGTCCGAGCCGCGATAGACCACCACGTCAATCAGGTTCTTGGCCTTGTATTTTTCCTCCCGCCCGACCACGGTGAAGAATACCTGGCGTGCCGGATTTGCGATGGCGAAGTTCATCCAGCGTTGCGCGACCTGGAGCGTCACCACCGCGGCCAGGCTCGGCACGATCGCCAGCACGGCGAAGCCCACCACATAAACAGCGGGCAAAGCTGCGGCTGCGATGCCGGTGCCGAAGCGCTCGAGGAACCTGCCGGTGGCGAAGACCTGCGTCGCAAGACTCAGCAGTCCCACCGCGAGATCGATACCTGCAAACAGACGCGTTTGCGCTGCCGCACCGTGGATCGTCGCCGCAACAATGTTGGCCTGCGCGAAGTACGCAATCGTCGCGCCGAACGATAGCAGGCTGACCCAGCCGGCGACGCCCAGCAGATAAGGCGAGCGGATCAGCCCGGGCAATGCCGCGAAGGCGCTGCCGCCGACGCGCTGGCGTTGAGGGTCCACCTCTGCCGCCGGCACATCAGCCACACGTTCGATTCGATGTACGCAAAACACAGCCAGTTCGAGGAAAGCGGCTGCGACGATCAGCAAGTTGACCGGACCGAGTGGCGCCGACAGCCAGATCGTGACGACCGGGCCGAGAAGCGCGCCGGCGGTTCCCCCGGCGCCAATGAACCCGAACAGCCGCTTGCCCTGCTCTGAAGTAAACAGATCGGCCATGAACGACCAGAACACGGCGACCGCGAACAGGTTGAACACGCTGACCCAAACGAAGAACACGCGGGCCACGATCACTTTCTCGACGTCGAGGATCAGCAACAGCCAGAACAGAAGCAGGTTGGCGACGAAGAAGTGATAGACGATGGGAATAAACCTGACCCGCGGCAACCTCGCCACCAGCGCGCCGTAGAGCGGCTGTGCGACGAGCAGGCTGACAAATGTGGCCGTGAACAGCCATGGCAGGTTCTTGACGCCGCCTGCGATGCCCATCTGATCGCGCAGCGGACGCAGCACATAGTAGCCGGCAAGCAGCGTAAAGAAATAAGCGAACGACCACAGCGCTGCCGAACGTTCTTGCTCCGTAGCAGGCAGTGTACGCCGCAACCAGCCTGTGACACCCGTCGTGGAAGCCGTCATGGTGACAGCGACAGCTTCTGCCTGAGCTCCGCCGCGCTGACATTCTGGCCATATCCCGGTGCACCGCGCTGGAAGCGGCTCGCATCGGCCAGTTTACCAACCTCTACCGGATCAAATCCGGCATCGCGCACCAGTCCCGCTGCCACCTGGACGGCTTCCTGATCATCACCGGCAATCGGTACGGCGAGCCTGGGAGCGGCGCGGTTCGCTTCACGTTCGAAGATCATGTAGCTGAGCGTATTGAAGGCACGCACCAGCCGCACGCCAGGCAGATATTTCTGCGAAGTCACTCCGATGCCATTGCGCTCGACTTCGTCGGCAATGGCGCCGTCGCGGGCCGACACAGCGTTGTCGGCGTCGAGCACGATTTTGCCCGACAGCGCTTTGCCGTAATCCCTTCCGATCTGCGGCAGTGCACCGTAAGGCACGGCGATGAAGACCACGTCGCCAAATGCAACCGCCTGATCGACAGTGCCGGCTTGTGCGAGAGGGCCAAGGCGCGCAACGAGTCCTTGCAATTCCTCCGGGTGACGAGATGAGAAAAAGACCGGATGGCCTGCCTTGATCCAGAGGCCGCCGATCGTGCCACCGATACGGCC
>DATEJC010000665.1:0-4746 GCA_035278345.1 Bradyrhizobium sp.
TCCTCGTCCTCGGCACGGCGGCCGCTCGCCATCTCGTAGACGCGCCAGGCGTTGGTTGCCTTGGGGCTCGAGGCAAACGGGCTGCCAAGCGTGATCACCGCGCGCACGCGATCCGGCATCATCTTGGCGAGCTGGCGCGCATAGAGGCCGCCGAGGCTCCAGCCGACCAGCGATATCTTGCGGCCATGGGTGTCGTTCAATTCCTGCACGAGATCGACCATGGCGTGCTGCACCCCCGGACGAAGGCCGAGGTTGCGGCCCTGGCGCCAGCCGCTGACGGCGTAGCCGCGTGTCTTCAGGAAGGCGCGCAGCGGGCGCGTGGAAACGTCCGAGGCGACAAGCCCGGGCAATACCAGCACCGGATGCCCATCGCCGTGCGGCGCTAGCCCGAGCAGCGGCAGCACGCCAATGAAGGCGCCGAGTTCAGGAAGGGCTCGCCCTTCCAGGAACATGAGAGTCCTGGACGGCGGGCGGAGCGTCTGTGCAGCAACGGACATCATATCTCCTGTTCAGGCCGGCCCCTTGCTTTCGGCAGCCGGCCAAATGGGCTCGTAATGACGCAAGCGCAGCAGAATCGTTCCGCAACGCAACATTGTTACCTAAAAAAGCTATGGAACTGTTTTTGGCTATTCAAGCCGATGCGGCACTGAGCCTACGAATTATAGGGCTTGCCGTGATGAAATAGTCACACGAGCCGCAGCAGGTATTCCAGCGTGTAGAGCGCAAGTCCGGCAAGCCCGCCGATCAACGAGCCGTTGAAGCGGATGTATTGCAGGTCCTTGCCGACATTGATCTCGATCAGCGAGATCAGCTGGCCCATGTCCCACGCTTTCACCTGGTCGGCGATGAAGGTGGAAACGCCGCTCTTCTGATCGGCGATGAAGCTGCGCAGCACGGCAACGAGGCCCTGATTGATCTCGGCGCGCATCTCCGCATCAGCAGCCAGCGCCTCGCCCGCCTCGACGAACATCTTTGCCAGATGCTGCTGCAGCACCTGCGTCTCGCCTGAGGCGCTGCGCTCGATGAAAGTGCGCGCATTGGACCAGACGTTGCGCGCGAGATCGCCGAGTTCAGGGCGCGCCAGGATATCGCGCTTCAGCCCGTCGATGCGTTTGGCAAACGCCGGGTCGCTGCCGAGCTTGTCCACCAGCGACAGCAGCATGCGGTTGAATTCGCCGCGGAAGGGATGATCGGGATCGCTGCGCACCTCCTCGAAGAAGGAGGTGGCGGAGGCGACGATGCGGTTCACCAGGAAGCGGTCGGCGCGATAGAGTCGCAACAGCGTCGGCAATTCGGCGCGAATGCGCTCGCGGATCGTGGCCATGGTTTCGGCCGAGGTCAGCGTCTGATGCACCGTGCGCAGGAGATCGTCGAGCAGGCCCTCGTGCCGCTGCTCCTGCACGAAGGAGCGCAGCGTGCCGGCGGCGAGCGGCGCGAGATCAATCGACATCAATTGCGAAGTGACGCGGCGGGTGATGAAGGTCATCAGCCCCGAACTCTCGGTCGCGCTGAACGCTTCGGGCAGCAGCCGCAGCACGAAGCGCGCCAGATCCTCGCTCTTCTTGCGGTCACGCAGCCAGTCCGCGACGAAGGACGCGAAATCGACCTGGCGCAGCTTTGCCTCGACCGGTGCCGCCTCGAGGAAATGCAGCTCGATGAATTCCCCCAACTTGTCGGCGATGCGGTGCTGGTTGCTCTGGATGATCGCGGTGTGCGGGATCGGCAGCCCCAGCGGCCGCTTGAACAGCGCAACCACCGCATACCAGTCGGCGAGACCGCCGATGGTGGCGGCCTCCGCAAAGGCCGCGATGAAGCCGAAGGCCGAATGCACCGGCAGCATCCATTTCGCGCCGATGAAGACGGCGAAGGTCGCCGCCAGCACCAGCGTCGCCAGCAGCTTGACGCGACGAAGCTCGGCGGCGCGCGCGGCATCGCCGGGAGAATCGATCACGAAGTTGCCGGGGAGAGTCAGAGTCATAAGGGCCTGCGCACCAACCAAGACCCTCATCCTGAGGAGCCGCGTGAGCGGCATCTTGAAGGATGCAGGGCCTGTTTGTGGCCTCATGGTTCGAGACGGCGCTTGCACGCCTCCTCACCATGAGGGTTCGGCATTGATCTATGCCGGGGGAACCCAAAAAGAAGGCCCGCCGAAGCGGGCCTTCTACGCATACTCACTCAGCTACGCGAAATCAGGCGGTCTTGCTGTAGACCTTGGCGAAGTTGTCCTGCGCGGTCTTCGCACCCTCAGTCACGAGCTTGCCGACGTACTCGGCAGTGGCCTTGGCGCGGTTGACCAGCACCTCGCCGCGAGCGCGGGCGAGATCCGACTGGATCTGGTAGGCTTCGCTCAGCGACTTGGCCGAAGCGAGCTTGTCGATGCCGGCGAAGAACGCTTCCGCGTCCTGATACATCGCCTGCTGGATGTTGCGGCTGATCTTGGCGGCCTCGGTGACCGAACCGGCAACGGCGGTCTCGATGGCGTTGGTGACCTTCTCGGAGCCGGCGTAAGCATCGGCGGCGCGCACCTTGGCAGCGTCGGCCTGCTTCTTCACGAACTCACGGGCGGCTTCCGGAACTTCCAGGTTCTGGAGCTTGGTGAAGGCTTCGGTGACGGGCGCGAAGGCTTCCTTGACGGTGTTCAGCACAGAATTGGTCTCGGTGGTCATTGGGGTCTCTCCATCCTCAGGTTTGAGCAACGGGGCTCACCCCGTCCGGATTGGCCCGGGGCATGGGCTTTGTGACACAGCATATGGTGCGATGCAACAGCGATGTTGCACCGCGATATCACGAATTCGTGAACGGCTGGATTTTGGACGTTTTGCCTGCTTGGCGGGCCGATTGGTTCCCTTCCTGGAACCCAGCTAGTGCTGGACGGCCCCAGGGAGGCCGTAGGCCTCCATCTGGGCCGCCACCTGCGCCACATTGTGCCCGAGCACGACAATGTCGTGCTTCTTGCCGCCGACGTCCCGGACATGGTCGCGCAACAGGGCCTCCGCCTTGAAGCCGAGGCTTTCGAACAGGGCGATCGCGGCCTGCTGATCCACCGTCATCTGCACCGAGAGCTTCTCCAGCCCCGCGCAGAGCGCGAGCGCAAAGGTCTCCTGCGACAGTGCCTTGCCGACGCCCTGCCCGCGCACGTCCTGCGACACCACCATCCGGATCTCGCCGACATGGGTCGACCAGGAATGCGGGTCGCGCACCAGCGTGCCGCAGCCGACCACCTTGCCGCCCTTCACCGCGAGCAGGCTGACGATGTCGCCGCGCTCGATCTCCTTGACCCAGGCCGACAGCACTTTTGGCTGGCTGATATTGCGCGGCAGGAACAGGAGGTCATGGGTCGGCAGCGCCTTGGCGAAGTCCAGCACGGCGGCCTCATCGGCGCGCGACATCAGGCGGAATTCAATATCGCCGGCGTCGGTCTGGACGCGGCGCGGGTAGGAACGTGTCTCGGTCATATCGATCTTCCACCTAACCAGGAGTCGAGTTTGGGCCACAGCCGCCGGACCGCGTTGGGCCCGGCGACGAGGCTGACGTGACCGCCCTTGAGGATCACTTCTTCCTTGTCGGTGGAGCCCACCTTCTTGATCAGGTGCTTGGCTGCGTCATAAGGCACGATGTGGTCGTGCTCGGCAACCGCGTGCAGGATCGGCACCTTGATCTTTTCAAGCTGCGCCGGGCGCCCGCCGACCGTCATGGTGTCGTTGAAAAGCTTGTTGTCCCACATCAGGTCCTTGGTGATGGTGCGGAAATACTCGCCCGCCAGCGGCAGGATGTCGGTCGCCCAGCGGTCGAACATTTTGTAGGACTTCACGAACTCGTCGTTCCAGATGTTTTCCCAAAGCTGGATCTGGCCGACCGCACGCGAGGCCGGGCGCAACATGTCGAACGATTGCAGGATCAGCTCCGGCGGCATGTTACCGGTGGAGTCGATCAGGCGATCGACGTCGAAGTAGCGGCGGTCGGAGAAGTTGGAGAACAGCTTCATCTCGCCGAAATCGATCGGCGTGGTGAAGCAGATCAGATTCTTCATCGGCCCGTCGTGGAAGATCGAACCGTAGAGCAGCGACAGCACGCCGCCGAAGCAATAGCCGATGATGGTGACGTCCTCGACGCCGGAATCCTCCTGCACGCGGCGGACGCAATCCGGGATGAAATCGAGGACGTAGTCCTCCATGCGCAGGCTCTTCTCCTCCGGCTTGGGCGCGGTCCAGTCCAGCATGTAGACGTCGTAGCCGCGCTTGAGCAGGAACTCGATGAAGCTTTGGCCCGACACCATGTCGAGGATGTAGCCGCGATTGGTGGTCGCCATCACGATCAGGATCGGCACGCGGTAGATTTCATCCGCCAGCGGCCGGTAGTGATAGAGCTGCATGGTGCCGCGGCTCGCCAGCACATCCTTCGGCGTCGAGCCGAGTGCGGGGCCGGAAGCCGAGAAATATTCGACGCCCTTGATGCTGCGCTGGATCGCGCGCTGCACTTCGGTCTGGACCCGATCCGATATCGAAGCGAAATCAAGACCCGTGGGCGCGTTCATTTCTGCTCTCCCCCGGCCGAGGGCGGGCGCTTGGTGCGCGGCGGCATTTGCGCGGACGGGCCGCCGGTCGCGATGCCCGATGCCTTGCTCATCTGGGTCAACATCGCCTTGATGTCGTTGAGTTGGGTCTCGATCGACTGCAGGCGCTCGGCCATGCCGACCATCTGCGCCCGGCTCGGCAGGTTCATGCTGACGAGATATTTCTCCATCCA
>DATEJC010000666.1:0-10704 GCA_035278345.1 Bradyrhizobium sp.
GCCGCGGCGCTCGCGATCACCGCGCGCAAGCATCAGCGCGCCGCCAGGGCGGCGGAAGCCGCGGCCGCCGCGGCCCCTGCCCTTGCCGCTGCCGCTGGCGCAGCTGCCGCGGAAGAGCCGATCGCAAGCGCGCTGAAGATCGACGACCTCAAGATCGAGCTCGGCTATGCGCTGCTGCCGCTGGTCAATGGTCCCGACGGCACCGACCGCCTGACCGAGCAGATCAAGGCACTGCGCCGCTCGCTCGCGATCGAGATGGGCTTTGTGATGCCGGCGGTGCGCATCCTCGACAACGTCCAGCTCGAGGCCAACACCTACATCATCAAGATCAAGGAAGTGGACGCCGGCACCGGGAAGATCTGGCCGAACCAGTTCATGGTGATGGACCCCGCGGGCAACCAGGTGCAGGTGCCGGGTATCCATACCGTCGAGCCGACCTTCGGCCTGCCCGCGACCTGGGTCGACGCTGCGCTGAAGGAAGAGGCTTCGCTGAAGGGCTACACGGTGGTCGACGCCGCCACCGTGCTGTCGACGCATCTCACCGAACTGCTCAAGAGCAACATGAGCGACCTGCTTTCCTATGGCGAGGTGCAGAAGCTGCTGAAGGATCTGCCGAAAGAACAGGGCGAACTGGTCAAGGACATCGTGCCGAGCCAAGTCACGATCTCCGGCATCCAGCGCGTGCTGCAGCTCCTGCTCGCCGAGCGCATCTCGATCCGCGACCTCTCCACCATTCTCGAAGGCATCGCGGACGCGCTTGCCTTCTCGCGCAACCCGGCGACCATGGTCGAGCATGTCCGCGCCCGGCTGGCGCGGCAGATCTGCGCGCAGAATACGTCGTACAACGGCTATCTGCCGCTGATCGCGCTGTCGGCGCGCTGGGAGCAGGCCTTTGCGGAATCGATCGTCGGCCAGGGCGAGGAGCGCAGCCTTGCCATGCAGCCTTCAAAACTTTCTGAGTTCATGACCGCCGTGCGCAACGCCTTCGAGCAGGCCGCGCGCGAGGGCGAAGCGCCGGTGCTGGTGACGTCAGCTGCGATCCGTCCCTTCGTGCGCTCGCTGGTGGAGCGTTTCCGCTCACAGACCACGGTGTTGTCGCAGGCGGAAATCCATCCGCGCGCACGGTTGAAGACGGTGGGAAGCATCTAGGCGCGGCATGATCCCGAGAAGCGGGGGCCGGTTCTCGGAAAGGATCATGTCCAACTAAAGTTGGACAAATCAGCTGGTTCGAGGCCGAAGCTTTTTCGCCACAGGCAACTGGTTTCTGGGTGGGGCGAATTTGGCCCGGCTTGCTGCCGACGAGACCGGCCTTTGACTTAAGTCAATGTAGTGGCGTTGGAATTTTCGATCCTGGCACACCAGGCAGGAGTTCCAGTCGCGGATTTTCAAGTCTTATCACCGCCTTGTGATCCCATCTGGGGAACGACAGAACGGATAGTTACGTTTGTGGAACGCGAGACGTTGAACCGATCTCTGAATGGAGCACACCAATCCAGACAGAGTCAGGAAGGCGGCAGGAGACTTCCATGAACCACTCGATCTACAGTGCAGATCGCACGACCCATCTCAAGGTCGTGGTGGTGGCCCTTATGGCAGGCATCCTGGTCGCCGGGTTAGGCATCTCGACACGAGCCACCACTTCGGATGACAGTGTGCAGACTGCGCGCGTGATGAAGGCCGGCAAGCCGGTCACCGTCACCAGCTCGGGAGCGTCGGTCGTCCGCTGACAGAGGAATTTACGGAATTCACGTAGCTCTTTACCAGCCCCCCAAAGTCGCTACGTGGATATTAGAAGACCCCAACTACCCCCAAGTTGACGACCGGAAAACGCCCGCTCCCCACGGGCGTTTTCCATTTTTGGGGTTGGGAAATCCGGGTGCCAATTCAGCTGGCGAGACCGCCAGGATTGTCCTGTCTCGCCATCTCCGCCGCGAGCAAAAGCGCCGCACGGCTGGCACCAACAGATGCGATCCCCTGCCCGGCGATGTCGTAGGCTGTGCCATGCGCCGGCGTGCATATCGGAAATGGAAAGCCGCCGAGCAGCGTCACGCCGCGATCGAATCCCATCAGCTTCATCGCGATCTGCCCCTGATCGTGATACATCGTCAGCACCGCATCGAAGGCCCCGCCCTTCGCACGCACGAAAACCGTGTCTGCCGGAAACGGCCCCTCTGCTGCGATCCCTTCCTGTTTGCCGATGGCGACCGCAGGCGCGATGATATCGATTTCCTCGGTGCCGAAATTGCCGCCGTCTCCTGCATGCGGGTTCAGCCCGGCTACTGCGATTCGCGGCCGCGCGAAGCCTGCATTGCGCATGCAGGCATCGGTCAGCTTCAGCGCCCGATGGATGCGCTCGGTCGACAGCCGTGAGGCGACATCCTTGAGCGCGATATGCGAGGTGACCCGCGCATTCCAGAGCTTGTCGAGCACATTGAATTCGCTTGCCGGCGTCCGCAGCCCGGCCACTTCGGCGGAGAACGCGATCTCGTCATCATAGTCGGAGCGGGCGAGCCGCATCGCGTGCTTGTTGAAGGGTGTGAAGCAGACCGCATCGGCGCGGCCCTCGCGCGCGAGCGTGAGGGCATGCCGGTAATTCTCAAGCGCGAACATGCCGCCGGGCTGGCTCGCGGTGCCGCGCTCAACGGCTGCGGGATCGAGGTGGGCAAGATCGATGAACAGTGCGTCTCCATCCGCCGATCGAAAGTCGACGGCCTCCGTCACCGTGCGCGTTTCCGGCTTGACTCCGGCGATGCGGGCGCCGTCATCGAAGATGCGCCGGTCGCCAATCACAACGAGGCGGGCGCGGGAACGAATGTCCTCCGCGGCGACGAGCTTCGCCGTCAGTTCGGGGCTGATGCCGGCCGGGTCCCCCATTGCCAGCGCGATGACGGGCTTGACGTTCATATGATCCTCACCTTTTCGCGGCTCGCATCCTCGGGGCCGGCTTCGCCTGATTTGCGCAGCACGCGCACGATCTGCAAAACCAGCGGGAGAAGCAGCAGCGCTATTCCGGCCACGACGAGGCTTGTCACCAGCCGGTTCGCAAAGAACACCCCGAGCGATCCCTTGGACATCAGCATCGCCTGACGAAACGCATCCTCGGCCTTGTCGCCGATGACAATCGCGAGCACCAGTGGCGCCAGGGGATAAAACAGTTTCTTGAACAGGTAGCCCACGACACCAAAGCCAAGCATCAGGACCACATCGAGATAAGAGTTCGACACCGAATAGGCGCCGACCACGCAGATGATCACGATCAAGGGCGCGATGATCGCAAACGGAATTCGCATCAAGGCGGCGAATACCGGAACGGTGAGCAACACCAGCGCGACGGCCACAATGTTGCCGACATACATCGAGGCAATCAGCCCCCAGACAAAATCCTTCTGGTCGACGAAGAGCATCGGCCCGGGATTGAGCCCCCAGATCATCAAGCCGCCCATCATCACCGCCGCCGTCGCCGACCCGGGAATGCCGAGCGACAGCATCGGCAGCAGTGCGCTGGTGCCGGCGGCGTGGTCGGCCGTCTCGGGCGAGATGATCCCCTCGACCTCGCCGGTCCCGAAATGCTGGCCCCGGCGCGAAAAGCGCCTGGCAATTCCGTAGCTCATGAACGACGCCGCGGTCGGACCACCGGGCGTAATCCCCATCCAGCAGCCGATGGCGGCGCTGCGCAGCAGTGCGATGCCGTGCTGCGGCAGACGGGCGACCGCGCGGAACACCTCCTTCCAGTCGATTTTCGAGGATACCGCGCGGGCATGAAATTCCTCCTCGACGGCGACCAGCAATTCGCCGATGCCGAACAGTCCCATCACCGCGACGACAAAGCTCACCCCTTTGACCAGTTCATCGACGCCCATGGTGAGGCGTACGCTTCCTGAAACGGTATCGATGCCGATTGCAGCGATTGCAAAGCCGATGGCCAGCGCGACCACGGTTTTGATGGGCGCCGCACCGCCCATGCCGACGAAACTGGCAAAGGCGAGGAAATAAACGGCGAAGTATTCCGGCGGCCCGAAAGCCAGCGCAACCTGGGCCACCCATGACGCAAGAAAGGTGATCAGGACGACACCGACCAATGCGCCAAACGCCGCTGAACCGAACGCGGTGGCGAGCGCCGTCGTCGGCCTCCCGTCGCGCGCCATCGGATAACCGTCGAACGTGGTGGCGACCGATGACGGCTCCCCGGGAATGTTGAACAGGATCGAGGTCACGGAGCCGCCGAACAGCGCGCCCCAATACATGCTCGAGAGCAGGATGATTGCCGAGACCGGCTGCATACCGAATGTCAACGGCAACAGCAATGACACGCCATTCGGCGCGCCCAGACCCGGCAGCACGCCGACGAGGATGCCGAGCAGCACACCGACGATCATCAGGATCAGGTGCGGGACGGTGACGGCGATGGTGAAGCCGTGGAAGAGCTGCTCGAGATTTTCCATGGCCGCCTCCGTCAGAAGCCAAACGCGGCGGCGAGCGCGCCATGCGGCAGCGTCACCTGGAACATGCGCTCGAACACCAGGTAGAGCGCCAGCGGAGTCGCCACCGCGGTCGCCAAGGAACGAAGAAGCGATTGATGCTTCGGAAGCGCCAGGACCGCGAAGACATAGAGAGCCGAGGCGAGGTACATGCCGATCACGGGTATGGCCGCAACGAATATGACGGCAGGAACGAACAGCCCGGCGAGGCGACGCAGTTCGATCGGTGTAATGGCGGCGGGAAGGCCGGCCAGATTGCCGGCCGGCAGTGTCCCGCGCACCAGATTGTAGAAGCTCCCGAGAACAATGATGAGGCCGGTCAGGAACGGAAAGGTGCCCGCCTCGACGCCCGCGGTCGACCAGCCGATGCCGTTGTCGAGGCTGGAGATGGCTACCGCGACACCGAAAGCACCGGCGAGGACGGCGGTCGCAATTTCAAGAGCGCGGCGCGATATCATCGATTGCTCCAGTGGGGTACCGGATGCCGCATTGACTGGCTCACTTGTTGAGCCAGCCTTGTTCCGCCGCAACCTGCTTCAGATGTTCGAGGTCCTGCTTGATGAAGCGGTCGAACTCAGCCCCGGTCAGGAACGTGTCGACCTGAGAGGTTTTCTCGATGTAGTCCTTCCACTCCGGCGTCGCCTGCACCTTCTTCATGAGGTCGATATAGAAGGCAGCTTGCTCCGCTGTGACCTTGCCGGGCAGCCACACCGTGCGCGGCTGCTCATATTGCGAGATGGCGAGGCCTTGCTCGACGCAGGTCGGAATGTCGCTCCAGCCTTCGGTCGCTGTGATCTTCGGACCCTGCGGCAGCCGTTTCGGGCTGAAGGCGCAAAGCGGCCGTTGCGTGCCGCCGCGCCATTGTCCGAGGCTCTCGCTGGGATTGTTGACGTGGGAGTCGATGTGGCCACCGGCGAGTTGCACGGCGGCCTCCGCGCCGCTCTTGAACGGAATGTAGGTGAACTTGACCTTGCCGACCTTCTCGATCATCCGGGTCAGCACTTCGTCGGTATCCTTCGACTGCGCGCCACCCATCTTGAACTCCGCCGACGCGGCCGCCTTCAGAAACTCGGAGGCCGTCTTGTACGGAGCATCCTGCTTCACCCAGAGCAGGAACTCGTCCTGTGCCATGGCCGCGATCGGGGTGAGATCGGTATAGTTGAAAGCAACCTTGGAGACGAGCGGCTGCTGCCAGGCGTTCGACGTGCCGAAGATGACCTTGTAAGGATCGCCCGCCGACGCCTTGCCGTACACATATCCTTCCGCGCCGCTGCCGCCGCCCTTGTTCACGACCACGACGGGCTGGTCGGCCAGTTTGTACTTGGTGATGATATTCTGAACGGCGCGCGCCAGGTTATCAGTGCCGCCGCCCGGTCCGGCCGTTGCGACGAACTCGATCGGCTTCTGCGGCTGCCAGCCCGCGCGGACCGGAATCGTGCCGGCAAGCACGATCGCTGTGGCGGACAACAGGATTCTTGACGTGGCGTTCATGGCTTCCTCCAGATGATTTTTTGTTTGGTGCACCTTGTCGGCGGCAGATCAGGCGAGCTGTTCCTCGCGGCCGGTCGTTGCTGAAACAATTGCGCCCTGCTTTTCCAGTGCTTCGATCTGCTGTTCATCGAAGCCGTATTCGAGCAGCACCGCGCGCGTGTGTTCGCCATAGACCGGCGCGCCGGAACGCACCCCGCCTGGTGTTTGCGAGAATTTGACCGGCAGCCCGATCGTCTTCACGGGTCCCAGCGTCGAATGCTCGACCTCGACGACCATCTCGCGTGCCAGCGTCTGCGGATCGTTCAGCGCTTCCAGCATGTCGTGCACGGGGCCGCACGGCACGCCCTTTTCGTCGAGCGCCGCCAGCCAATGTGCCCGCGTCCGGGTGCGGAAATGCCGGCTCAACACCTCCTCCAGTTCCTTGAGGTGCGCCATGCGGTCGGAACCCGTCGCAAAGCGCGGATCGGAAGCGAGTTCCGGCGCACCGAGCGCTTCCAGCATCAAGAGCCAGTGCTTCTTGTTGGCGCCGCCGACCACCAGCCAGCCGTCCGCAGCTTCGAACGCCTGATACGGTGCGTTGAGCGGATGCGCCGAGCCCATGGCGCGCGGCGCAACGTTGGCGGCAAGCGCGATGGTCGATTGCCAATAGGTCTGCACCAGCGCCGCCTCAAAGAGCGAGGTCTCGACCCATTGCCCTTCGCCTGTCTTGAGGCGATGCGTGTAGGCGGCCAGGATGCCCATGCTCGCCAGCAAACCGGCCGTGATATCGGACAATGGCGGGCCGCACTTCACGGGCGGGCCATCGGGCCGCTCGCCGGTGAAGCTCATGATTCCGCTCATCGCCTGCGCGACGAGGTCGAAGCCGCGGCGGTGCTTGTACGGACCGGTGCGGCCGAAGCCCGAGAGCGAGCAATAGATCAGCGCCGGGAACTCCTTGTGTAGTTCCTCGTAACCGAAGCCCAGCCGTTCCATGGCTCCCGGCGCGAAATTCTCGACCAGCACGTCGGCACTCGCTATGAGCCGACGCAGCACTTCCTTGCCGCCTGTGGTTTTCAGATCAAGCACGATGCCGCGCTTGTTGCGGTTCATCATCAGGAAGGAAGCCGCCTCGTCGCCGATCTTCGGCGGCACCGAATGGCGGGTGTCATCGCCGTTCGGCCATTTCTCGATCTTGATGACATCCGCCCCCATGTCGGCGAGCATCAGCGTGCAGGTCGGTCCCGCCATGACATGGGTGAGATCGACGACCTTCAGGCCGGCGAGTGGCCCCGAGCGACGCGCCGTGGATTGCCATTTATTGTTATGCATCGGCATGCCCTTATCGGCCGCGCCATTGCGGCGCGCGCTTGTTGAGAAAGGCGTCGAGCCCTTCGCGGAAGTCGGCGCTGGTGTAACACATCAGGATCAGGTCCTCGCCCTCGTCTCGCGTCAGCCGCTTCTGCAGGCGGGCCACCGCCTGCTTTGTCGCGCTGAGCGTCAGCGGCGCGTTGCCGGCGACGAGCCGGGCTACTTCATCCGCGCGCCTGTCGAGCGCGGCGAGATCCTCGACGATTTCCGTGAGCAGGCCGACGGCGGCGGCTTCCGCGGCGTCCACGAGCCGCGCCGTGAAGATCAAGTCCTTGACGCGCGCAGGCCCAATCAGCGCGGTGAGGCGGCTGACGTTCGACATCGACAGGCAGTTGCCCAGCGTCCGGGCGATGGGAAATCCCATCCTCGTGCTTCTGGTGCCGATCCGCAGGTCGCAAGCCGCCGCAATTCCCGCACCGCCGCCGGTGCAGGCCCCGGTGATCGCAGCGATGGTCGGCACCCGGCATTGCTCGAGCGTGCTCAGGACTCGGTCGATGCGATTCTCGTAATCGATGGCGTCCTGAGGCGTCTTGAACGCGCGGAACTGGTTGATGTCCGTTCCCGACGCAAAGGCCTTGTCGCCTGCGCCCCGCAGCACCAGCACCTTGATCGAATGGTCCGTGTTTGCCCGCTCGCAAATCCCGGCGAGCTGCTCATACATTTCGAAAGTGAAGGCGTTCCTGGCCTGCGGGCGGTTGAACGTAATGCGTCCGATGCCGCTATCGAGTTCAAAAAGCAGGTCTTCCGCCGCTGGCAGCCGCTGGTCCATTTCCTCGCCCATTCCGGTTTTTTGATATTTTGAATGCAAAGATGGCGTTATTCAAGCTGGAATCCGAAAAAATAACCTGATAAATTCGATTTTGAATGCAAAATTGGGGTTTGACGTATGCTGCATGAGGAAGTTGTCAGCCGCATCCGCGCCATCCTGCTGGACGGTGAGATTCCGCCCGGCGCCCGCATTCCCGAACGCGACCTGTGCGACAGGCTGCAAATCTCGCGCACGCCGCTACGCGAGGCACTCAAGGTGCTGGCCGCCGAGGGCCTTGTTCAACTGCTGCCGAACCGCGGCTCTCGTGCCGCCAAGCTGACCGACAAGGACATGCGGGACTTGTTCGAAGTCTGCCAGGGGCTCGAAGCCCTGGCGGGCGAACTCGCCTGCGAACGCATTACCGATGCGGAAATCGCCGAAGTGGCTGCCGAGCATGCGGCGATGACGCGGCATTATCAGGAAAGCGATCTCATCCGGTACTACCATTGCAATCGCGCCATCCACGAGGCGATCGTTGCCGCGGCTGGCAATCCCGTGCTCGCTGCTCTCTACAATTCAGTCACCGCCCGTATTCGGCGTGCCCGCTATGTTACGCCGATGACGCCGCTCCGCTGGGCGTTGGCGCTTCAGGAACACGAAGCGATTCTCAACGCGCTGCAGCGCCGCGACAGCGTTGGCTTGTCCCATATCCTGCGCACGCATCTTCGCCACAAGCGCGAAGAGGTCCTGCGAGCGGGGTTTGCCGAGCCCGAAGGCAACGATCAGGATCTCATTTTGCCGGATCAAGTCAGAGCCTAGCGGGCAGGCGCGGCCGGCGGCACCGTTTCGATCAACTTGCCCGAATACACCACCGGTCCTGTCGGCATGCCCGTTGTCGAGCCGCCTTGCGGCTCGACGCTGACCGCAAAGGTCGCCTGGTTGACGATCTCGCTGTCATAGCCCGCGAGGATCGGACGCGCGGTGAACTCGCTATTGCCGATAACGCCGAGCGAGCGCGGGCGCTGCAGCTTGTCCGACACGATCCACAGCTCATAGCTCTTGCCGGCTTCCGGCTGGGCGCCGACCTTGCGCACCGTGAAGTTCCTCGTCGCGGCATCGATCGTGAGGATGAAGGCCGGCGCGCCGGCACCGCTCTGCAGCAGCGCGACATATTGCGCGGCGGCCGGCGGTGGCGGTGTCTTCACTTCGACGATCTGCGTACGCAGCCTGGGGCGGATGCTGTCGGGCAAGGCGTCGGGCCGATAGACCTGCAATCCCGCCATCACCAGCAGCGCCGCGGCGATCGCGGAGGCGACGCTCGCGACATTGCGCCAGCGGCGAATGCGGCTGTTGAGCTGGATGACGTTCGAGCTGGCGGCGGCCGCGGGCGGCGGCGGGGCAGCAGCAGTCGTGGCAGCCTGGTTGTCGTTGGCCTCCGGCAAAGACGGCGCCACGGGCGGCGGCGCATCGGGAAGCACCAGCGGCGCCTGCTCGCCGCCATGGCCGATGCCGCGGCGGATGTTGTCCCATACCAGCGGCCGCGGCTCGACCGAGCCGACCATCTGGTTGAGGACGCCGAGGCGAAATTCCCACGCCTGCACGATCGAAGCATATTCCTTGTCGACGGCCATCATGGTCTCGACCTGCGAGCGCTCGTCGGCATCGAGAGTGCCGAGCGCATATTCCGCGGCTAGCGCGATATGGTCTTCGCTATAGGCCATCAGTCGCAGTCCAAGGTCGTCAACGCCCCAAATCTTTCACAGTCCGAGACATTCCCGGATATCCATCATGCTGCGGCGCAGCCACGTCTTCACGGTATTCACCGGCGTCTCGAATTTTGCCGCCAGTTGCTCGCGGCTCCAGCCGTTGTAATAGGCGAGAAGCACGAGCTTCTGGCGATCGGGTTCGAGACGGCCGACGCATTCCAGCAGCCGCTTCAACTCCTCCGTCATCTCCCGCCGCGCCAGCGGATCGGGAGAGTCGGCCGCCACTTCCATGGCCGAGGGTTCTTCCTCAATGGAAGCTTCGCTCCGCTTGCGCACGACGTCGATGGCGCGGTTGCGGGCGATCGAAGCCATCCAGGTGATCGGCGATGACACCGCGGGATTGAACTGGCCGGCATTGTGCCAGATCCTGACGTAGGCCTCCTGGATGACCTCCTCGGCGAGATCCTGTCGACGCAAGATACGAAGCACGACGCCAAAGAGTTTCGCTCGTGTGGCAGCGTAAAGGCGCTCGAAAGCGGCCTCATCTCCCTTCGCAACCGCGGCAATCAGCCAGACCAGCTCTGCCGGCGTCAGCATTCACACTCCCCCAATCGCGATCCCCCTCGCCGTCGGATCGGGAGCGCCGCTGTTCCGGTAGCATACCTTGCCCTATACGAGCCACCAAGCCGCCGGTTTATGGACTCATCAATGAAAAACCCGGGCCTTGCGGTCCGGGTTTTCGACTTCCGTCTTGGTGCGTCAGGCGATGGCGCCGAGGCGCGCGCGCATCAAGCCGATCGAGTCCATGTCGGCCTGTTCGCGGGCGTTCTCTTCGGCACGCTCGCGGGCCTGGTCGCGCTCGTCGAGCAGCTCGACCTTCTTCAGCTCTTCAAAAGCCTCACCCAACAGGGCCTTGGCGTCCTCGAGCTGGACA
>DATEJC010000667.1:0-3532 GCA_035278345.1 Bradyrhizobium sp.
TTCGGCATGATCGGCACGCTGATCGGCATGGTGCAGATGTTCGCCAACATGACCGATCCTTCCAAGCTCGGCCCGTTCATGGCGGTGGCGCTGCTCGCCACGCTCTACGGCGCGCTGGTGGCGAACCTGTTCTGTCTGCCGATTGCCGACAAGCTGCACGGCAAGCTGCTGGACGAGGAGACCAACCGCACGCTGATCATCGATGGCATCCTGATGATCCGCGACTCCAAGAGCCCGGCGCTGGTCCGGGAAATGCTGCTGGCCTATCTGCCGGAAAAGCACCGCCACGAGGAGGGCGAGCCGGTGCCGGCCTGATCGGGCGGGTAGGGGCGATCCGGAAGGCAGCAAATGGCCAAGAAGAAGCGCGGCGATGCACATGGCGGAGGGCACGGCTGGTTCGTGACCTTCGCCGACCTGATGGGGCTGTTGATGAGCTTCTTCGTGATGCTCGTTGCCTTCTCCAGCCAGGATCAGAACAAGCTGAAGATCGTCGCCGGCTCCATGCGCGAGGCGTTCGGCGTGCAGACCGAGGCGCGCTATTCCGGCATCATCGAATCCGACGGCCTGCCGACGCGGCCGAAGCTGAAGAACTCCGACCACATCCCGCCGGAAGAGTCCTCCAACACACCGACCCCCGACGAGAAGATGCGCCAGCGCACCCAGGGCGCCAAGCTGAAGATCGACCGCGAATTCTCGCTCGCCTCCGCTTCGCTCCGGCAGGCGCTGCAGGACATGCCGGAACTGACCGAAATGTCCAAGCACATCATGTTCGAGGAGACCAAGCAGGGCCTTAATCTCGAGATCGTCGACCAGGACGGCCGTTCGATGTTTCCCGACGGCTCCAAGGTGCCGTTCGACCGCACGCGCCGGCTGATCCAGAAGCTGGCCGGACCGCTGAAGGCGACGCCTTTGCGGCTCTCGATTACCGGCCATACCGCAGCCGGCTTCGTGCCGGCGCGCGGCGATTACGGCGCCTTCGACCTCTCCGCCGATCGCGCCAATGCGGTGCGTCAGATCCTCGAGCGCGAGGGGCTGCCGCCCTCGCATATCTTCTCGGTCTCCGGCAAGGCCGATACCCAGCCGCTATTTCCCGACGATCCCACGCTTCCGGCCAACCGTCGCGTGACCATCACCTTGATGAAGGAAGATCCGCCGCTGCCGCCGGACCTCAAGCCGTAAATCGTCCCTAGCGTACGATAATACCAGTTGCGCGGAGGGACGAAGTTCGCTTTATGTCGCATCCCCGCGCGACCGGCAGTGCTATTGTCGGTTCCGCCGAGACCGGATCGAAACTTCGCATCAAGCGTTCCCCGAGTGTCATGACCGCGAGCGTCACATCCACCGAGGCCCATGAGGGAACGGTCACATCGAGCTTTTGGGGGCTGACGCTCGGCAGCATCGGTGTCGTTTTCGGCGATATCGGCACCTCGCCCCTGTACGCGTTCCGTGAAGCGGTGGCAGGCGCCGCGGGGCATGGCCAGCCGGTGACGCGCGCTATTGTGCTCGGTGTGCTCTCGTTGATCCTGTGGGCGCTATTTACCGTCGTCACCGCCAAATATGTGCTGCTGCTCTTGCGGGCCGACAACAACGGCGAGGGCGGCACGCTCTCGCTGATGGCGCTCGGCCAGCGCGCGCTGGGGCGGCGCAGCTGGGTGCTGATGGCGCTGGGGGTGCTCGGCGCGTCCATGTTCATCGGCGATTCCATGATCACGCCGGCGATTTCGGTGCTGTCGGCAGTCGAAGGTCTGAAACTCGCCACGCCCGCCTTCGAGCATTATGTCGTGCCGCTGACCATCTTCATCCTGGTCGTGCTGTTCTCGGTGCAGTCGAGCGGCACCGCCCGCGTCGCTTCCGCCTTCGGCCCTGTGATGGTGGTCTGGTTTGCCGTACTCGCCATGTTGGGTGTCTGGCACATCGCTGATGACCCGTCGGTGCTGGCGGCGATCAATCCGCTCTACGGCATCGAGTTCCTGCTTACGCACGGCACCATCGGTCTCGTTGCGCTGGGTGCGGTGTTCCTCGCCGTCACCGGCGGTGAGGCGCTCTACGCCGATCTCGGCCATTTCGGCCGCAAGCCGATCCAGTCCGCCTGGATGTTCTTCGTGCTGCCGGCGCTGCTGATCAACTATTTCGGGCAGGGCGCGCTGGTGCTGTCCAATCCCAGCGCGATCGAGAACTCGTTCTATCGCATGGCGCCGGAGGTGCTGCTGCTGCCGCTGGTGGCGCTGGCAACCGCGGCTACCGTGATCGCGAGCCAGGCGGTGATCACGGGCGCATTCTCGCTGGTACGGCAAGCCGTGCAACTTGGCCTGTTGCCGCGTTTCGAGGTCCGTTTCACATCCGAGACGCATGCCGGCCAGATCTTCCTGCCGCGCGTGAACCGGCTGCTGCTGATCGGCGTGCTGCTGCTCGTGCTGCTGTTCCGCACGTCAAGCGGGCTCGCCTCGGCCTATGGCATCGCCGTTTCCACCACCATGGTCTGCGACGGAATCATGGGCTTTGTGGTGATCTGGAAGTTGTGGAATTTCCGCGCGGCCGTTGCGGCTGCGCTGATCGTTCCATTTGTCGTCGTCGATCTCACCTTCTTTTCCGCCAATCTCCTGAAGCTGCTGGAGGGCGCCTGGGTCCCGCTGCTGTTCGGCGCCGTGATGGCGCTGATGATCTGGACCTGGCGCCGTGGCGCAGCGATCCTGGTTGCCAAGACGCGCAGGATCGAGGTGCCGCTCACCGACCTCATCAAGAGCCTCGAGAAGCGCCCGCCGCATATCGTCAAAGGCACGGCGGTGTTCCTGACCAGCGATCCGTCCTTCGTGCCTACCGCGCTGCTGCACAACCTCAAGCATAACAAGGTGCTGCACGAACACAATGTGATCCTGACCATCGAGACCGCGCAGACGCCGCGCGTCGATCCCGCCGAGCGAGTCAAGATGGACGCGATCAGCGACAAGTTCGCGACGGTGCGCCTGCGCTTCGGCTTCATGGAATCCCCGAACGTGCCGAAGGCGCTGGTGATCGCGCGAAAGCTCGGCTGGCAGTTCGACATCATGGCGACGTCGTTCTTCGTCTCGCGCCGCTCGCTGAAGCCGTCAGCGCAGTCGGGGATGCCGCAATGGCAGGATCACCTGTTCATTGCCATGAGCCGGTCGGCGAATGATGCCACCGACTATTTCCAGATCCCCACGGGGCGGGTGGTCGAGGTGGGAACGCAGGTCACGATCTAGATTCAAGGCCGCTTTTAAGCCGCTCGCGGCGCTTGATTTTCCCGGCGTGAGAGGCGACTTTGGCCGCCGAATTTGAAGGGCGCGGGGCGCGCCCTCAGGCGGGCTTTGGAGGATGTGGCGTGGCCGATCATCAGGTGCAGGATTTGACACCGCAGGACGTCTCGAAGGGCATGGAAGAGGGGCGTTATCTCCTCGTCGATGTCCGCGAGCCCAACGAAGTCGCGGCCGAGGCCTATCCCGGCGGCGTGGTCGTGCCGCTCTCGACTTTCGACCCCGCAGCGATCCCGGACCCGCAGGGCAAGCAGGTGGTG
>DATEJC010000668.1:0-7108 GCA_035278345.1 Bradyrhizobium sp.
CGCCGATGTGCTGGGTGATGCCGCCGGCTTCGCCGGAGACCACGTTGGCGTGGCGCAGCGCGTCGAGCAGCGAGGTCTTGCCGTGGTCGACGTGACCCATCACGGTCACCACAGGCGAACGCGGCTCGGTGTCGGTGGAATCGTCGACGACGTCGAACAGGCCTTCTTCCACGTCGGAGGCGGCGACGCGCTTGACGGTGTGGCCCAGTTCTTCGGCGATCAGCTGCGCGGTGTCGGCGTCGATCACGTCGGTGATCTTGTGCATCGCGCCCTGCTTCATCAGCATGCGGATGACGTCGACCGCGCGCTCGGACATGCGGTTGGCGAGTTCCTGAATGGTGATCGCCTCGGGAATCGTGACTTCGCGGATCAGCTTCTCCTTCGCCTCGTTCGAGGCGTGGCCCTTCAGGCGCTGCGTGCGGCGGCGGAACGATGCGATCGAACGCTCGCGTACATCGTCGGCGTTGAGCGCCGTGGTGACGGTGAGGCGGCCGCGCTGCTTCTGCGGGCCGGGCCTGTGGGTGGTCTTCGGCGCAGCGGCCGGGCGCATCGCGCCGCCGGGGCCGCGGCGAACCTGGCGCGGACCTTCATCTTCCTCGACTTCCACCGCAATGCCCGGCGCCTTGACCGAGGGGGGCGTGCGAGTGGTGGTGGCGGGCTTGGCCGTTGCGGACGGCTTGGCTGCAGCGGCCTCGGCTTCGCCGAAGCGGCGCTTGGCTTCCTGCTCGGCCTTGCGCTTGGCTTCCTCTTCCAGGCGATGGCGCTCGTCTTCCGCCTTGCGGCGGGCTTCGGCGGCCTCGCGTTCGGCCTGCTCGATGCCTTCGCGGCTGGCGCGGCGCTTGGCTTCCTCTTCGGCGATCCGGCGCTCTTCTTCCTCGCGGACCTTCGCATCGGCCAGCGCGCTGGCGCGGGCGGAACGCTCGTCCTCGGTCAGGGTGCGCAGTACGACGCCGGAACCTGAACGCGGCGCAGCCGGTGCAGCCGTCCGTCCGCCCGGCGCGGGCTTGGCGGCGGGAGTGGCCTTGGCGACGGGTTCCGGTGCGGGCGCTTCCGCAGGCGCAGCCTCGCCGGGCAGGCGGCGCTTGCCGCGCTTTTCGACCACAACCTGCTTGCTGCGGCCGTGGCTGAAACTCTGGCGCACGGTGCCGGTCTCGACCCGCGGCTTCAGCGTCAGGGTCTTGCTCGGCATGCTCAGGGTCTTGTCGCCAGGCGTTTTGGTATCAACCATTCAGCAGTCCTAATCTCGTTACGTTGTGCGCATCGCGCACATTGATTGCAGCGTCTCGCGAGCGGGATGACGTCGAATCGTCATCCCGCCCTATCGTTGTTTGAGCATGATCCCTTCGGAAAACCGGTCTCCCCACTTTTCCGGATCATGCTTCAGAATTCTTTGCCGCCCCGGCCGTCTTGTCGTCGTCCGCCATCCGGTATCGGACCAGGATCTGGCTACGCGACAGGAAGGTCTTGCCCGCCGGGCCCGCGAGCAGCGCAGCATGTATCACATTTGCCCGCCCTAGTGCCAAATCCAATTCTGCCGATGTCAGTGCGGTGACAACGGGGAAAGCCGGGGATTCACCATGATTCCCGGCCCTTTGCCGCACGATGGCGTCCAATTTGCGGATTCCGTCGGCCGCCCCGTCGGAGGCATGGATCAGGGCCTTGGCCTGCCCCCCGGTCAGGGCCTCCTCGACCTTGGCAAATCCCGAAACCACCTGGCCAGCCTTGGCCGCCATGGCCAGCGCCTCGACGGCGCTGCGGACCAACAGGTCTTCGGTGTCGGAGGCCAGGGTCTGCGCGGCGCGGACGTCACGCTTGAACCCACGGCTGAATTGGTTACGCCGCACCGCTTCCGCAACCCGCGCCCGCGAGGCCATGATCCAGAGCCCGCGGCCGGGGAGCTTGCGCTTGAGGTCGGGAACCACAGCGCCATCCGGCGACAGGACGAAGCGGATCAGCTCATCGACGGGGCGAACCTCGCGGCTGACCGCGCACATCCGCATCGTCGCGGACTTGCCGGTCCGCGGCCCGTTGTCGAGTTCGGGGCTGGCGATGGCGAGCATGCGCGGGGCATCTCCCTAAGCCACTTCTTTTGGCGCGAGTTCTTTACGCAAAACCGGTCTCCACTTTTGCTGAACGCGCGCTAGGCAGCCGGCTGGTCTTCGGAGGCCTCCGCCTCCGCGGACTGCTTGGCGAGCTCTTCCTCGGTGATCCAGCCCGCCTTGACGCGCGCCTGCATGATCAGGGCCTCGGCGTCCTCGCGGGAAACCTCGATGCCATCGAGGAAGCCGGCATGCTTGACCGGCTCGCTGCCTTCCTTGCGCTCGGTCCAGCCGACGAGGTCGTCGGTGGCGCAGCCGGCGAGATCCTCGACCGTCTTGACGTCGTTCTCGCCGAGCTTGACCAGCATCTTCGAATTGATGCCGGGCACATCCTTCATGTCGTCGGCAACGCCGAGTTCCTTGCGCCGGTTCTCGAGCTCGGCTTCCAGCGCCTCGAGATATTCCTTGGCGCGGTTCTGCAGCTCGTTGGCGGTTTCCTCGTCAAAGCCCTCGATGCCGGCGAGTTCGCGCACATCGACCAGTGCCAGTTCCTCGACCGATGTGAAGCCTTCGGAGGCCAGCAGCTGGCCGACGACTTCGTCGACATTGAGCGCTTCCATGAAGACGCGGGTCGAGTTCTCGAAGTCGGCCTGGCGGCGCTCGGACTCTTCCTGCTCGGTCAGGATGTCGATGTCCCAGCCGGTGAGCTGCGAGGCGAGGCGGACGTTCTGGCCGCGGCGGCCGATCGCCAGCGACAGCTGGTTGTTGGTGTCGGGCACCACGACCTCGATGCGCTCACGGTCCTCGTCGATGACGACCTTGGCGACTTCCGCCGGCGCCAGCGCGTTGACCACGAAGGTCGCGATGTCGGGCGACCACGGGATGATGTCGATCTTCTCGCCCTGCAGCTCGTTCACCACGGCCTGCACGCGCGAGCCGCGCATGCCGACGCAGGCGCCGACGGGATCGACCGAAGAATCGCGCGAGACCACGCCGATCTTGGCGCGCGAGCCTGGATCGCGGGCCACCGCCTTGATCTCGACGATGCCGTCATAGATCTCCGGCACTTCCTGCGCGAACAGTTTTGCCATGAACTGCGGATGGGTGCGGGACAGGAAAATCTGCGGCCCGCGAGTTTCGCGGCGGACGTCGAAAATATAGGCGCGGACGCGGTCGCCGTTGCGGAACACCTCGCGCGGCAGCATCTCGTCGCGGCGGATGATGGCTTCGCCGCGGCCGAGATCGACGATCACGCTGCCATATTCGACGCGCTTGACCACGCCGTTGACGATATCGCCGATGCGGTCCTTGAATTCCTGGTACTGCCGGTCACGTTCGGCCTCGCGCACCTTCTGCACGATCACCTGCTTGGCAGACTGCGCGGCAATGCGGCCATATTCCAGCGGCGGCAGCGTGTCGGCGATGGTGTCGCCGATCTGCGCTCCGGGATTGGCGCGGCGGGCGTCGGCCAGCGAAATCTGGTTGGAGTGATTCTCGACGTTCTCGACCACGAGCATGTGGCGCGACAGCCGAAGCTCGCCCTTCTTGGCGTCGATCTCGGCATGCACGTCGGTCTCGCTGCCGTAGCGGGCACGCGCCGCCTTCGCAATGGCGTCCTCCATCGCAGCGATCACGATCGAACGGTCGATCGACTTTTCGCGCGCAACGGCGTCTGCGATCTGCAGCAGTTCGAGTTTGTTGGCGCTGACTGCCATGGCCCTAATCTCCTTCGGTAGGATCGATGTCGCCCCTGCGCGCGCGTTCCGCGGCGAGGCGATGTTGCTTGGTATTCTTCGGTAGTGGCTTCTTCGGCTTGTTGTTGGGCTTGTGGCCCTTCGACAAATCGCGCTTGGCATGTTCGGCGAGCGGCGGCGCCAGCCCGAGGTCGCGTCGCATCTCGCGCTCGGCGGCCTTGCCGCGCCGCATCGATTCCGCAATCAGTTCATCGGTGAGGACGAGCCGCGCATCCGCGATCTCTTCCATCACCAGCGGCACCTCGGCCTCTTCGCCAGGCTTCACGTCGTCGCGCTTGATGCGCACCGCATCGCCTTCGACGCCGATGATTGTACCGCGGAAACGCTTGCGACCGTGAGCGGCAACCGACATTTCAATTCTGGCGACATGGCCAACATGGCGCTCGAAATCGGAGCGGCGCACCAGCGGGCGATCGATGCCCGGCGAGGAAATCTCCAGCCGATAGGCGCGCTCGATCGGGTCGGCGATGTCGAGCACCGGCGACAGCGCCCGCGACACCGCCTCGCAATCCTCGATCAGCATGGTTCCATCGGGCCGCTCGGCCATGACCTGAACGGTGCAGCCGGCCTCGCCGGAAACCCGGATGCGGACGAGGCGATAGCCCATGCCCTGGAGCACCGGCTCGGCAATCGCCGACACCCGCGCCGCGACGCCCGGCTCGACCACGAGGCGCGGCTCGGCCAGCAATCCGGCATCCATGGAAGGCGCGGTTGGTTCGGTCATCACCAGGGTCAAGTTCGCTTCGTTCTGCAGGTTTGACAGGGACTTAGCTTGGGTCCAGTCGGGTTCCCCGAACATCCGCCTGCGGCCAATTTGGGCCCGACCTCGTTCAGGTAATAAAAAAGAGCGGGTCCCGGGGGGCCCACTCTCAATACGCGATCGTATGAGACATGTAAGTTGCTGCCGATATAGCGGTTTTGCCGCGTTCCGGCAAGGCCCCAAGGCGCCGGGCAGGCCCCGTTAAGCAAGAAATTAGCTCGTTTCGCATCGATTTTCCGGGAAACCCTTCGTTCACCTCGCCTGCCTAGATTGCCCGACAACCCGGCGAAGTGTGGCCGGGTTGAGCAGGTTACATGGCTTTTGCGACATCGCTGATCCCCGGACTCGATGAGATCGTCAGGGGTGACGATCCCAACCGTCGTGCCGATGCGGCGCGACGGATTGCCGAGCTGTTCTTCGAAGGGGCGGCCGGCTTCAAACCCGAACATGTCGAGTTCTTCGACGGCATTCTGATCGGGCTCGTGCCACGCACGGAGCTGATGGTCCGGGCCGACATTGCCGAAAGGCTGGCCTCGGTCGTCAACGCGCCGCGCAAGCTGGTCGGCCAACTTGCGCGCGAGGACGAGATCGTGATTGCGGGCCCGCTGCTGCGCCACTCGCCCGTCATCGACGAGCAGGTGCTGGTCGAGATCGCGCGCGAAAAGGGCCAGGAGCATCTGCTGGCGATGGCGGAGCGGCCGACGCTTTCGACCGGGGTGACCGACGTCATGGTCCGCCGCGGCGATCGCGACGTGGTCCGGCGCGCCGCAGGCAATGCGGGCGCAGCGTTTTCGTCGTCGGGTTACTCGGCGCTGATCAAGCGCGCCGGCCAGGACGGCGTGCTCACGCTCGCCATCGGCCAGCGCGACGATATCTCCGACGACAATCTGAAGGAATTGCTGGCCAGCTCGATCGACGCCGTCCGCCGCCGCCTGCTCGAGGCGGCAAAGCCCGGGCGGCAGGCCGCGATCCGGCAGGCGATGAGCGATATTTCCGGCCTGATGCTGCCGGTGGAAGGCGGCCGCAATTTCGAGCCGGCGCAGCTTGCCGTGCTGGCGCTGCATACCGCCGGCAAGCTCAACGAAAGCGCGCTGCTGGAATTTGCCAAGGCGCACAAATACGAGGAATCGATCGCGTCGCTCTCGGCCATGTCGGGCGTCAAGATCGCAACGCTCGATCGCCTGATCTCCGGCGATCGCTACGACCCGATCCTCATCGTCAGCAAGGTCATCGGCCTCGAATGGGCGACCGTGCGTGCGCTGATCCTGCTGCGGCTCGGGCCTAACCGGGTTGCCTCGCAGGCCGACATCGAAGGCGCCCGCGTCAATTTCGCGCGGCTGATGCCGTCCACCGCCGAGCGGGTGGTGACCTTCTGGAAGACGCGCCAGGCGGCGTAGCCTCTTTCCACCCTCTCCAGCTCTCTCCGCCGTCATTGCGAGCGAAGCGAAGCAATCCAGCTTTCTTTGCAACAAGAAAGCAAGCTGGATTGCTTCCGCCTTCGCTCTCCGAGCTTCGGCGGACTCCCAGCCCTGCGTAGCTTGCGCAGCAAGCGGAGAAGGGTCGTCGCTTCGCTCCTCGCAATGACGATCTGGTAAACCAGACAGTGCCTCGCTAATCTCCCGCCAAGGCGCGACCAAAGCGCCGGCGGGGAGAACGCGATGCTGACGGAAGCAGAGGTTCAGGCGCACGCCGATCGCATCCGCGACGACGGCTTCACCGTGATCGAGGGCGCCGCGAGCCGCGATCTGGTCGACGGCCTGAAGCGCGCCCTGGATCGCATCGAGCACGAGCACGATCTCGGCTACGCCAGGACTTCGTTCGAGGGGTTCAAGACCGTCCGCATCAATAACCTCCTCACCTACGACGACCTTTTCTGGGAAGTGCCGCTGCACGACAACGTGCTGCCGATCGTCGAGCGCGTGCTGGACAAGGAGTGCCTGTTGTCATCGTTCTGCTCGCTGGTGCTTGGCTCCGGCCAGGAAGCGCAGCCGATCCACGAAGACACGCAGCTGATTCCGCTGCCGCGGCCGCACATTCCGATCACGCTGAATGCGATCTGGGCGCTGTCGGATTTTCGCGATGACAATGGCGCCACGCGCATCATCCCCGGCAGCCACAAATTCGATTCCTCGCCGGAATACGGCGAGCAGTACGAGGCGATCACCGCAACCATGCCCGCCGGCAGCGTCATGCTGTTCGACAGCGCGCTGTGGCACGGCGGCGGCGCCAACACATCGGATGCGCGGCGCTACGCCTTCTCCTGCGCCTATTGCTGGGGCTGGATGCGGCAGCAGGAAAATCTGCAGCTCGGCATTCCCCGCGAGACCGCGATGCGATTCCCGCGCCGCCTGCAGGAACTATGCGGCTACAGCGTCTACAAGGGGCAGTTCGGCCATATCGACAATCACGATCCGATCGAACTGCTCGGCCGCGAGCGCGGCAAGCGCATGGTCTGGGAAGCGACCGACGCGAAGAAAGCGAAGATGATGGGCTGATTTCTCTCCCTCATCGCTTCATAACTTCACTATCCGATCCGCCGAAACCGCAAGTACGCC
>DATEJC010000669.1:0-2572 GCA_035278345.1 Bradyrhizobium sp.
ATCAACGTGCTGCCGCATGCCGTGCGCGAGCTGATCGAGCTCGGCCTGCTCGAAAAGCTGGAAGCGTCCGGCGTTCGCACCGCGGAACTCGCGTATTTCTCCAAGCACGGCAAGCCGATCTGGAGCGAGCCGCGCGGGCTCGAGGCCGGTTACAAATGGCCGCAATTCTCGATCCACCGCGGCACGCTGCAGCAGATCCTGCTCGACGCCGCCATCGAGCGGCTCGGCCGCGACAACATCCTGACCAGCCACCATCTCACCGGCTGGACCGAGTCGGCCGACGGCGTGCGTGCCGAGTTCATCGACAAGGCCACCGGCAAACCGGCCGGCGCCTACGAGGGCGATCTGCTCATCGCCGCCGACGGCATTCATTCCGCGATGCGCGAGCGGCTTTATCCGCAGGAGGGCCCGCCGATCTGGAACGGCCGCATCCTCTGGCGCGGCGTCACCGCGGCCGACGCGTTCCTTACCGGCCGCACCATGATCATGGCCGGCCACGAGATCCTGAAATTCGTCTGCTATCCGATCTCGAAAGCGCCCGACGCCAACGGCAAGCACCTGATCAACTGGGTCGCCGAGCGGCACATGCCGCCGACCTATCAATGGCGGCGCGAGGACTATAACCGCACAGCGAGGCTCGAAGAGTTCCTGCCCTGGTTCAAGGACTGGAAGTTCGACTGGCTGGATGTCCCGGGCCTGATCGAGAACTGCGCGCATTCCTACGAGTATCCGCTGGTCGACCGTGATCCGATCGCGCAATGGACCTTCGGTCGCGTCACGCTGATGGGCGATGCCGCGCATCCGATGTATCCGATCGGCTCGAACGGCGCTTCGCAGGCGATCCTCGATGCGCGCGTCATCACCCGCGAGATCCTTGCCAAAGGCGCAACCAATGCGGCGCTTGTCGCCTACGAGGCCGAGCGACGGCCGGCAACCACCGACCTCGTGATGCTCAACCGCCGCAATGGCCCGGAGCAGGTGATGCAGCTCGTCGAGGAGCGAGCACCCAACGGCTACAAGGTCGTCACCGACGTGCTCTCGCTCAAGGAACTGGAAGACATCGCCGCCAACTACAAGCGCGTCGCCGGTTTCCAGGTCGAGGGACTCAACGCCAAGCCGCCGATCGTGCAATTGCCCGACGCGCGGCGGGCGAGCGCTTAGGACTTACTGCAGCGCCTTGCCGGCTTCGATCAGCCGTGCGTTGGTCGTGGCCGTGGCGAGCAGTGTGCCGTCCTTCGCGGTGAGCCGGCCTTCGATAAAGGCGACGGTCTTGCCGAGCTGCATGACCCGCGCCTCGCCGATGAGGCGCCCCGGCTTGGCCGGCGCCAGGAAATTCACCGTCAGGCTGATGGTCGCGGTGTAGAGCCGGCCTTCCGTCATCGCGAATACCGCCGGCCCCATGGTGTCATCGAGCATGGCCGCCAGGATGCCGCCCTGGACAAAACCGGCCGGGTTGCAGAATTCGCGCTTTCCTTCGAAGCCAATCCTGATCCAGCCCTCGCCGGGGCGGGCGTCGAGAAGGTGCCAGCCGAGCAGTGTCGCGCTGGGCGGTGCGGCAATGCGGTCGAGTGCGGTTGCGATCATGGGAACCTCCATAGGGCTCCCTGATAATCCGGGCCTGCTGACAGCATGGTGTCAGCATCGAGGAAACCTAGCTGCCCAATCCATGCGCAATCGCCTTGCGCATCACATTGGGCAGCGCCTCATCGGCAAGCGTCGCAATTGGCACCCAGCGCATGCCCTTGGGCGCCTTCGTCCGCGCCGGCGCTTTTGCCGTGTAGATCACGAGCTCCAGCGGAAAATGCGTGAAGACGTGGGTGACGACGCCGACCTTGCGATGCCAGCGCGCAACGCCTGCAACATCAGGCGCCTGCTTCAGCGCGGATTCGTCCTCCTGGCCGGCGAGCCAATCCGAGCCCGGCACCTCCGTCATGCCGCCCAGCAGCCCTTTTGCCGGACGTGAGCGCACGAGCAATTCGTCGCCGCGGATAACGACGAAGGCGGCGCCACGCCGCAGCGTACCTGATTTCTTCGGCGCCTTGCGCGGAAAGGTTTCCTGGTCGCCGCGTGCGCGGGCCGCGCAATCCTCGCTCAGCGGGCACAGCGCGCACGCCGGCTTCTTCGGCGTGCAGATCGAAGAGCCCAGATCCATCAGCGCCTGTGCACTGTCGCCGGCGCGAGACTTCTCGTCATCGGCGCGAGCCTCGGAAAGCAGCGTTGCCGCCAGTTCCTGTATCTTCGGCTTTGCCTGCGGCAGTTCCTCCTCCACCGCATGGAGGCGCGACACGACGCGCTCGATGTTGCCATCCACCGGCATGGTGCGGCGATCGAACGCGATCGCCGCAATCGCGGATGCCGTGTAGGGGCCGATCCCCGGCAGCGCGCGCAGGCCGGCTTCAGTGTCCGGAAAGACGCCGTCGTGATCGCGCAGCACCGCCACCGCGCAGGCATGCAGATTGCGCGCCCGTGAGTAATAGCCGAGCCCCGCCCACATCCTTAAGACATCGTCGAGCGAAGCGCGCCCGAGCGAAGCGACATCCGGCCAGCGCGCCAGAAACTTCTCGAAGTACGG
>DATEJC010000670.1:0-3593 GCA_035278345.1 Bradyrhizobium sp.
CATCTGTCGTTCGGCTTCGGCATCCACCGCTGCGTCGGCATGCGCCTCGCCGAATTGCAGCTGCGCATCGTCTGGCAGGAGATCCTGCAGCGCTTCGAGAAGATCGAGGTGGTCGGCGAGCCGAAGCGGATCTATTCAAGCTTCATCAAGGGCTACGAAACCCTGCCCGTGCGCATTCCCGGGTAGGTCAGTCATTCCGGGCTCGCGCCTTCGGCGCGACCCGGAATGAGCAGGCGCCTATACAATTCCGGCATAGCGGCTGAAGCGAGATGAGAAGAGAGGCTGACCCGATTCCGGTCTAAAGGCTTGGGCAAAGATGACGCGCCAATGCGCGTCACGACCGAGGCCCAGGATGAACATCGCCGCTCCCGCCACCGCCGTCCGGACCGACTGGCCGAACGACATCTATCGCGCGCTGAAGGCGCATGACGTCGCGCAAATCTCCTATGTGCCCGATGCCGGACACTCCCAGCTGATCGAGCTCTCGCACGCCGATCCTGCGATCCAGACCACCGTGCTTACCACCGAGGAGGAAGGCGTGGCGCTTTCCGCCGGTGCCTGGCTCGGGGGGAATCGCGCGGTGCTGCTGATGCAGTCGAGCGGCGTCGGCAATTGCATCAACATGATGTCGCTGCTGGCGAGCTGCCGCTTTCCGTTCCTGACGCTGGTGACGATGCGGGGCGAATGGGCCGAGTTCAATCCGTGGCAGATTCCGATGGGCAAGGCCACCGCGCAGGCCTTCGAGATCATGGGCGTCACCGTGTTCCGCCTGGAGCAGCCGGAAGATGCGGAGGAAATGGTGTCGGCCGCCTGTACGCTCGCCTTCGAGAGCGACCAGCCGATCGCGATCCTGATCTCGCAGCGCATGCTCGGCCGCAAGAAGTGGACGGAGACCAAGTGATGAAGAACTCCCTGCTCGATCGCCGCGAGGCGGTGAAGGCGCTGCTGGCCGACCGCGGCGATTTACTCGTGGTCACCGGCCTCGGCTCATCGTCCTACGACGTGTTCGACGCCGGCGACCATGCCGGCAACTTCTATCTCTGGGGCGCGATGGGCGGCGCGGCCGTGATGGGCCTTGGGCTGGCGCAGGCGCAACAGAGCCGGCCAGTGCTGGTGATCACCGGCGATGGCGAGCAGTTGATGGGCATCGGCGGGTTGCTCACCATCGCCGCGCGAAAACCGCAGAATCTTTCCATCGCCGTCCTCGACAACGGACACTTTGGCGAGACCGGCATGCAGCGCAGCCATTCCGGTCTTGGCGCGAAGCTGGACGAGATCGCGCGCGGCGCGGGCATTCCTTCAGTCGTCGAGATCAGGGATATGCAGGGCATCGCAGCATTCCGCAGCGACGTGCATCGCCTCAACGGCGGGCCCAAGCTGGCGCTGATCCGCATTTCGACCGATCACGTCGATCGCGCGCTGCCGCCACGCGACGGCGTGTTTTTGAAGAACCGGTTTCGCCAGCAC
Source organism: Bradyrhizobium sp. (assembly GCA_035278345.1). Taxonomy (GTDB): domain Bacteria; phylum Pseudomonadota; class Alphaproteobacteria; order Rhizobiales; family Xanthobacteraceae; genus Bradyrhizobium. The sequence goes on from DATEJC010000670.1 coordinate 1,468, forward strand.
CTCGGCCTTGCGGTGACGTGAATGATTGGTTCTCCGTCATGCCAGGGCTTGTCCCGGGCATCCACGTCGTTGGTCCCGCGGAAAGGAAGACGTGGATGGCCGGACAAGCCCGGCCATGACGAAAAATAAAGTCAGTCTCTCACCCGAGCTTGATGTCCCACAGGCCCTCGCTGCGGCAGGCACCGGTCTCGCTGCGCAGCAGCTCTGTCATGACGGAGGTCGCGGTCGAGTCCGGATGATCGATCGGCGAAGCAATGACCAGCTCGCGCATCGGCGCCTGGCCGGAGATGGCGGCAGCCTCCAGCCGCCGCGCGTCGATTTCGCCGCGCACCGAGGACGGCGGCAGCAGCGAATAGCCGAGCCCCTCCTCGACCAGGCTGGTGAGCACGCGGAAGGAATCCGCCTCGAGCTGCACGTCGAGCTTCAGCTTGCGCTTGGCCGCGGCGCGCTCGATCAGCGCGCGCAGGCCGTGAGAATGGCTCGGCAGCACCAGCCTCTGGCGCAGCAGCCAGTCCATGCCGACCTGCTTCTTCCTGGCAAGGCCCGAGCCGCGCGGCCCCACCGCCACGATGCGGTCGCGCCCGAGGCTCTGGATCGCAAGATGCAGATCGGTCGAGGGGCCGTAGATGACGGCGAGATCCATCTCGCCGCGATGCAGCCATTCGATCAGGTGGCCGCTATAGCTCTCGACGATGCAGAGCGAAATGCCGGGATAGGTTTCCACCGTGCGCCGCGCCAGCCGCGCCGACAATACGCAGCTGACGGTGGGGACCAGCCCCAGCACGACCCGGCCCGAGGGGCTGCCTGCGGCCGACTGGATATCGTCGCGGATCTGGTCGATCTGCCGCACAATCCGGGAAGTGCGCGTCAGCAAGAGCCGGCCGGCTTCGGTCAGTACCATTCCCCTGCCGCTGCGGGTGAACAGTTCCGCGCGCAGTTCGTGCTCAAGCAGCTTGATCTGGCGGCTGAGCGCGGGTTGCGCGATCCTGAGCTTGTCGGAGGCTTTGCTCAGGCTGCCGAGTTCGGCTACGCAACTGAACGTCCTGAGCTGACGGAAATCCATGCTTGCCGGTCTTGGAATGCGGGGCCATACGCTATAACAATCGAGCATAGGGAGTCCGCGGTGGTTTCACAATAACAACGACACAAACGATCAACTCCGATACCATCGACGGAAATCGAAAATGGACCAAGAACACCACGAGCAAGACTATTCCGACATCCGCAACGCCGTCGCCAAGCTTTGCGCCCAGTTTCCCGGCGAATACTGGCGCAAGCTCGATCGCGAGATGGCCTACCCTTCCGAATTCGTCAACGCGCTGACGGAAGCCGGTTACCTCTCGGTGCTGATCCCCGAGGAATATGGCGGCGCGGGACTGAAACTGTCGGCGGCGACCGCGATCCTGGAAGAGATCCATCGCAACGGCTGCAACGCCGGCGCCTGCCACGCCCAGATGTACACCATGGGCACGGTGCTGCGGCACGGCAGCAAGGAGCAAAAGGAAAAGTGGCTGCCGCAAATCGCGAGCGGCAAGCTGCGCCTGCAGGCGTTCGGCGTCACCGAGCCGACCAGCGGCACGGATACCTCGTCGCTGAAAACGGTGGCGCGCAAAGAGGGCAATGACGGCTACGTCGTCAACGGCCAGAAAATCTGGACCAGCCGCGCCGAATATTCCGACCTGATGGTGCTGCTGGCGCGCACCACGCCGAAGGAACAGGCGAGGAAGCGCACCGAAGGTCTCTCCGTGTTCCTCGTCGACATGCGCGAAGCGCGCAAGGCCGGGCTCACCATCCGCCCGATCCGCACCATGATGAACCACTCCACGACCGAAGTGTTCTTCACCGACATGAAGGTGCCGGCTGAAAATTTGATCGGCGATGAAGGCAAGGGTTTCCGCTACATCCTCTCCGGCATGAACGCCGAGCGCATTTTGATCGCGTCGGAATGTATCGGCGATGCCAAATGGTTCATCGAGAAGGCCTCGAACTACGCCAAGGAGCGCGCCGTGTTCGGCCGGCCGATCGGCCAGAACCAGGGCATTCAGTTTCCGATCGCCAAGGCCTACGCCTCGATGCGCGCAGCGGAATTGATGGTGAAGGAAGCCACACGCAAATATGAAGCCGGG
>DATEJC010000671.1:0-10056 GCA_035278345.1 Bradyrhizobium sp.
CTTTGCGGCGTGACGAATGCTGCCGCGGAGCAAGTAGCGCACGCCAAGCTCCCGGCCGATGGCGCCGACGTCGGCCGGGCGATCCTTGTAGATGAACGTGGAATTGCGCGCGATGACGAACAGCCATTTGATGCGCGACAGTCCGGTGATCAGGTCCTCCGTCACGCCATCGGCGAAGTGCTCCTGATCCGGCTCCTCGCTCAAATTCTCGAACGGCAACACGGCGATCGAAGGCCGGTCGGGCAAAGCGGGAAACTGCCCGGCGATCGCCTCACTCGCCCGAGCCGTCGCCTCGGCGAGAAACCCCTCGAACAGATAGCCTCGCTTCGGGACTGTCCTGATTTCGAACTGGCTCTCCCCATTGACGACCTGGCGGATGTCCTTGATGCATTGCACCAGCGAGTTCTCGGTGACCGCGATATGGCCCCAGATCTGATCGATCAGCTCCGCCTTGGTGATCAGCCGGCCGCGATTGCGGGAGAGATAGGCCAGCACGTCGAAGGATTTGGGCCGAAGCTGTAGCGGCAGGCCGGCGCGACGCAGGCACGCCGCGGAATAATCAATCTCGAGCGGGCTGGAACTGGAACCCAGGATGTCAGCCATTACCGCCAACCATCTGCAATGGTTGGGATTATACGACGCTTTCAGAGGAATTTCATTGCGACTTCACGACGCGCGATGGCGCATTTTGGCATGACGTTTCCTTGAACCGGCGCATCCATCAGGACCTGCCAGGGAGATTGCCATGAAATCAACCATCATCGCCGCCGCTTTGACCGTTGCACTCCCGCTTATTCCGGCAAAAGCCGACGTTATCATGGACTGGAACGCGAAGGCGGATGCCATCGGCGCCGAGAAGCAGCTCCCGAACTCTGCCAATACCCGCAATCAGGCGATGCTGCATGTCGCCATGTTCGAGGCGATCAATGCCATCGACAAGCGCTACACGTCCTACAAGCCTGGTCTTGCGGCCGACCCCGGGACGTCGCGCGAAGCGGCCGCGGCCTCTGCTGCCTATGAAGTGCTCGTTGCAATTTACCCGGATCAGAAGGCGGGCCTCGATGCGACGCTGACGACGTCGCTGGCGGCAATCGCGGACGGCGAGGCGAAGTCCAAGGGCATCGAACTCGGCAAGAAGGCGGCATCTGAAATCATTGCGCTACGGACAAACGACGGCAGTGGCACGCCCGAGAGTTATCGTCCGCAAACCTCACCCGGCGCCTACGTTCCGACCGTCGTGCCGGCCGAATCGAGCGCCGCGCAAATCAAACCATGGGTGATGCGCTCGGCCTCGCAGTTCCGGCCCGCGGCCCCGCCGGCGCTCACCTCCGACGTCTGGACCAAAGACCTCAATGAAATTCGCGAGTATGGCAGCCTCAAGAGCGAAAAGCGCAGCGCCGAGCAGACCACGATCGGTCGCTTCTGGTTCTTGACGGGACCGCGGACCTATAACGCGATCGTCCGCCAGATCGCGACGTCAAAGAAAATGGATCCCGTCGACTGCGCGCGGCTTTACGCGCTGACCGCCATGGCGGCCAACGACGCCTTCATTGCCGTGTTCGACGGCAAATACGCCTACAATCTGTGGCGGCCGATCACGGCGATCCGCAATGCCGATCTCACCAACAATCCGGCAACGCCGCGCGAGGCCGCCTGGCTTCCGCTCGGCACCACCCCGATGCATCCGGAATATCCTTGCGCCCATTGCATCGTCGCCTCCGCCGTCTCCAATGTGCTGCAGATCGTCGTCGGCAACGACGTGGGCGAGATCACGCTCACAAGCCCGACTGCGCCTGACGTCACACGCAAATGGACGCGCCTGCAGGACTACAGCGACGAAGTCTCCAACGCGCGCATCTATGCCGGCTTCCACTACCGGTTCTCGACGGAGGCGGCAAAGGACATGGGCAAGAAGATTGCCGAGCTGACGGTGAGCACGCAGCTGCTCGGCAGTGTCGCCGCGGCGAAGTCGAAATAGCTGCTATCGGCTGAGCGCATCGCGCTAGCGGGGAGAAGGCGCCGGCCCCGGCACGTCGATCTTCGGCGGCGGCTCGCTCGGCGCTACTGTTGCACCGGCATCCTTGGCGGCGTGGAATGTGGTCCCCGGCGGGGCGGCCTGGCGCTCGGCGCTGGGGCCTTGTTCATACCAAAACACAAGGCCGCCGATGGCGGCGAGGCCCAGTGCGGCGGTCACGAGCACAGGCCAGTGGAGATGTTCCGCGCGGTGCTTGCGTCGGGGCATGCACACCAAAGCACATCAGGCGGAGCTGGTTCCATGCGCGGCGTTGCGCCGCGCATGCCGGACCGGATGCAAGCCGGATAAGGCGCGATCAACCCGCCTTGCGCGTCCCCGCATTGGGGTCGGCGCGCAAGTTCTGGAAGAACGTTTCCACCTCGCGCGACAAGGTCTCGGCGGTCGCCGCGAGTTCGCTGGAGGCCGACAATACGGATTCGGCCGCGCTCGAGGTCTGGCCCATGGCGTCGCTGAGCTGGCCGATATTGTCGACCAGCGTCTGGTTGCCTTGCGCGGCGAGCTGGGCGTTCTGGGAGATTTCGCGCGTCGCCTGGTCCTGCTGACCGATCGCGCCGGCGATGTTGGCGGTCACATCGTTGATCTCGCGCACGGCGTTGCCGATCTCGCGCACCGCCTCGACCGAATTGCGGGTCGAGGTCTGGATGGTGGCGACGTTCTCGCTGATCTCGGCGGTGGCCTTCGCGGTCTGGCCGGCCAGCGCCTTGACCTCATGCGCCACCACGGCAAAGCCGCGGCCGGCTTCGCCGGCGCGCGCGGCCTCGATGGTTGCGTTGAGAGCGAGCAGGTTGGTCTGCGCGGCAATGGTCTGGATCAGCGTGACGACGCCGTCGATGCGCTGCGTCGCGGCGGCAAGGCCCTCGATCTCCGCCACCGACTTATCGGTCCGCTGTCCCGCCTGCTCGACCGCGGCTGCCGACTGGCGCACCTGGCGACCGATCTCTTCGACCGAAGCCGAGAGCTCTTCGGCGGCGCCGGCCACCGCAGAGACGTTGCTGGAGGCCTGTTCGGTGGCGTCGGCCGCGGTCACAGTGCGGCCACTGGCGTCCGAAACGACGTTGGCGATGGTCTGCGCGGTGTCGCGCATGGCGGAGGCGCTGTCGTTGACGCTGCGCACCACGCCGCCGATCGCCTTGCGGAACGCCTCGACCGAAACCTCGATATGCCGCGAGCGCTGGTCGCGGGCCTTGGAATCCTCCAGGACCTGCGAATTGAGGTTGCGGTTGCGCTCCATCGCCTCCTTGAAGATCTGGATGGCGCGCGCGAGCGAGCCGATCTCGTCGACGCGGGCGGTGTGCGGCACCTCGACATTGTCCTCGCCGTCGGCGACGCGCTTGATGGTGTCGGTGATGACGGAGAGGGGACGCGCGATCGAGCGGGCGATGATCAGGATGCCGGCAACGACCACGACCAGCGCAATGCCGCCGAGTGCGGTGAGGATGAAGGCGAGCCTGTGGTTTTCGTCGGTGGTCTGGGCGAGGCGCTTGCTGCGCTCGGCATAAACCCGGGAGAGCGCTTCGAGGTCCTTGTTCAGGGCGGTGCGCACCGAGCGGTTGGCGTCGTTGTCGCCCCATTCGCGGCCCGCCGCCGGGCTGATCTCGTTGCCGCGGCGCACGAGCTCGGCGCGGAATTCGACGAACTGCAGGACGCGCTTCTTGAAGGCGGCGAACTGCTCGGCATCGTCCGCCTGCACCAGCGCTTCCCAGTCCTTCACCACCTCGAGGATGCGCTTGTTGAACACGAGGAGGCCTTCGCCGTATTTCCTCACCACCGCAGGATCGGTCGACATGTAGATGCCGCGGGATTCCATCACCACGGCATAGACCAGTGAGTTGATGCGCTCGACGTTCAGCGCGGCGCGGCTGGCGTTGGAGACTGCCTCGGTCAACTCGGTGTTGCGGCGCGTGTTGTAATCCGACAGCGCGGTGATCGCCGCGGTCAGGAAGGCGAACAGTCCGAAGATCGAATAGAGCTTGGCCGCGAGCGAAAGCTTGGAGGTCATGAGCGCTACTTACACGTTGGAATGGACTCAAAGATTTTGCCGCGAACGGCCCAGGCATTGGCGCTCTGGACAGGCAGTCGGGCGTCTAAAAATTGTGCAGAATTTTCATGGATTTTTCCTTAACGCGGGATTGTTTTGTGACTGCAATCGTCAGGCTTATTTTCAAGCAAAATCAAATGCTTGCGAGTTCACATGGTGACGGAGCAGCGGGCGGTTGCATAGGATTACTGCGACTATCGCGCGCATTTGGTATGCCTTTGGCATGCCAGCGCGTGTATCGCGCCCGCTGCGGAGAATGGCGAAGTCGCCCGCCCGTCGCACCCAAATGCTAGGCTGCGAGCGCCATCCAGAGCCAATCTTCGGGAGCCCTCATGGCCTATCGGAAGGCGATCGACTGCACCTCCTACGTCTTCGACGACCTGCGCGACCTGCTCGCCAAGGCGACGCCGCCGCGCTCGGGTGACCGGCTCGCGGGCCTGGTCGCCGGCAGCGCCGAGGAGATGATCGCGGCGCGGATGGCGCTGGCCGATGTGCCGCTCCGGCAATTCCTCAACGAGGCTGTCATCCCCTATGAGGACGACGAGGTCACCCGCCTGATCGTCGACACTCACGATGCCAGGGCGTTCGCGCCGGTCGCCTCGCTGACGGTCGGCGCCTTCCGCGACTGGCTGTTGTCGGATGCTGCGACGGCGGGTGTGCTGGCGCAGCTTGCGCGCGGCCTGACGCCGGAAATGGTGGCCGCGGTGTCAAAGCTGATGCGCAACCAGGACCTGATCCAGGTTGCGAAGAAATGCGAGGTAACCACCCGCTTTCGCAACACAATCGGGCTGAGAGGGAGGATGAGCACGCGCCTGCAACCCAACCATCCCTTTGACGATGCGCGCGGCATCACCGCCTCCATCCTCGACGGGCTATTGCTGGGTTCGGGCGACGCCTGCATCGGCATCAATCCGGCCAGCGACGATCCTGCCGTGATCGGCAACCTGCTGCGCCTGCTCGACGACATCATCGCGCGCTTCGACATCCCGACGCAGGGCTGCGTGCTCACCCATGTGACGACAACGCTGGGCCTGATCGGACAGGGGATGCCGGTCGATCTGGTCTTCCAGTCGGTCGGGGGAACGGAAGCCGCCAACCGCAGCTTTGGTGTCAATCTCGCGCTGCTGCGCGAGGCGCGCGAGGCGGGGCTATCGCTCAAGCGCGGCACGGTTGGCAGCAACGTGATGTACTTCGAGACCGGGCAGGGCTCGGCGCTTTCGGCCAATGCGCATCACGGCGTCGACCAGCAGACCTGCGAGGCGCGCGCCTATGCGGTCGCCCGCGCATACGAGCCGCTGCTGGTCAACAGCGTGGTCGGCTTCATCGGCCCGGAATATCTCTATGACGGCAAGGAAATCATCCGCGCAGGATTGGAGGACCATTTCTGCGGCAAGCTGCTCGGCGCTCCGCTCGGCGTCGACGTCTGCTACACAAATCATGCCGAGGCCGACCAGGACGACATGGACAATCTGCTGACGCTGCTGGCGGCCGCCGGCGTCACGTTCATCATGGGAGTGCCCGGCGCCGACGACGTCATGCTGAACTACCAGTCGACCTCTTTCCACGACGCGCTCTATCTGCGCGACCTCTTCGGCCTCACGCGGGCGCCGGAGTTCGACGACTGGCTGGTTCGGATTGGCCTTTCCGGCACCGATTTTCGCCTTGCCGGAAATGCAGGCCAGCTCCCCGATTTTGCCGCAAAGTTGATCGCCTAGAGAGGTTCCAGAGGGAGTTTTGCAACCGCCAGCCGGTCAGGGGCGTTAGGGGTCGACCACAATCCCAAGAGGAATTTGTAGCCGGGCCTTCGGGCTCGTGGTTAAATTCCTGATCGCCGGGCAAGTAACGAGAATGCTTGAGGAAGTTTGATGCGAGCAGAAAGATTTGAGACGGTACGGCGAATCCTCTGCGTGTTTCCCCGCTACACGTCTTCTTTTGGCACGTTCGAGCACGCCTATGCCCTGACCGATGGCGTCAAGGCGTTCATGCCGCCGCAGGGATTGCTGCTGATCGCGGCTTACCTGCCGGCCGACTGGCCGGTGCGCTTTGTCGACGAGAACATCCGCCCCGCCACGCAGGAAGATTTCGAATGGGCCGAGGCCGTCATGGTCAGCGGCATGCACATTCAGCGTAACCAGATGAACGACATCTGCCGTCGCGCCCATGGCTACGATTTGCCGGTGGCGCTCGGCGGCCCGTCGGTGAGCGCCTGCCCGGATTACTATCCGTCGTTCGACTATCTCCATGTCGGCGAACTTGGCGATGCCACCCACGAGTTGTTCCGCCGGCTGGCGAAAGATTGCTCGCGCCCGGCACAGCAGGTGGTGCTGACCACCAAGGATCGCGTCGCCATGAGCGAATTCCCGATCCCGGCCTATGAGCTGGCGGAGACGCGAAAATACCTGCTCGGCAGCATCCAGTATTCCAGCGGCTGTCCCTATCAGTGCGAGTTCTGCGACATTCCCGGGCTCTACGGCCGCAACCCGCGCCTGAAGACGCCGCAGCAGATCATCGCCGAACTCGATCGCTTGCGCGAATGCGGCATCGTCGACACCATCTATTTCGTCGACGACAATTTCATCGGCAACCGCAAGGCCGCGATGGACCTGCTGCCGCATCTGATCGACTGGCAGAAGCGCAACGGCTACGTCACGCGGCTCGCCTGTGAGGCCACGCTCAACATCGCCAAGCGCCCGGAGATCCTCGAGAAGATGAAGGAGGCGCTGTTCGTCACCATCTTCTGCGGCATCGAGACGCCCGACCCGGATGCGCTGCATGCCATGCACAAGGACCACAACATGATGGTCCCGATCCTGGAGGGTGTGCAGACCATCAATTCCTACGGCATGGAGGTGGTCTCCGGCATCATCATGGGGCTCGACACCGACAAGCCCGGCACCACGGACGCGATACTCGACTTCGTCGAGAAGTCGCGCATTCCGCTTTTGACCATCAACCTGCTGCAGGCGCTGCCGAAGACGCCGCTGTGGGATCGGCTGGAGAAGGAAGGGCGGCTGATCCAGGACGAAGTCGCAGAAGGCCGCGATTCCAACGTCGACTTCCTGATGCCCTATGACGAGGTGGTCAGTGCCTGGAAACGCGCGATGGCGATCGCCTACGAGCCGGCCGCGCTGTTTGCGCGCTACCAGTATCAATGCGACTACACCTATGCCCAGCGCATCCAGGTGCCGGTCGCGGACGAGCTGAAGACCTGGCCGAACATCCGTCGTGCGCTGATCATGCTGCGCAACATCTTCTGGAAGGTCGGCGTGCTCGGCGACTACAAGCGCGTGTTCTGGAAGTTCGCGATCGGCCGCTTGCGCAAGGGCGACGTCGAGGGCCTGATCGGCTCGGCGACCATCGCCCATCATTTGATCGTGTTCGCGCGCGCGGCGAGCAGCGGCCGGCAGAACGCTTCGAACTACTCGATCCGGCTGCGCGAGGCCGCCGTCCCTGCCGAGTGAACCGAAAATTCCGGCATCGTCGCGCCCTATCAGCGACCTGCGGGCGCTGACGCCGGCGCGCGTCGGCCTCGGCCGCGCCGGCTCCGGGCTGCCGACCGGGGCGTTGCTCGACTTCACGCTCGATCATGCCCGGGCCCGCGATGCCGTTCATGCCGCCTTCGATGTGGCGGCCATCGACGCCTCGCTCCGCGCGCTCGGCCTCGAGCCACTGCAGGTATCGAGCCGAGCGCACGACCGGCGCGATTATCTGCGCCGGCCCGATCTCGGCCGCATGCTCGATGACGACGCGCAACGGCTGCTCGCCGGCAGCCCACACGGCGCATGCGATCTCGTTCTCGTCATTGCCGATGGATTGTCGCCGACCGCGGTCAACCTCCATGCGGCCGGGGTAACCGAGCAACTGCTGCCGCTTCTGAAGGATGCCGGCGCTGCGGTGGGCCATATCGTGATCGCGTCGGGCGCGCGTGTCGCGCTCGGCGACGAGATCGGCGAAATCCTGGGGGCGCGCATGGTGGCCATGTTGATAGGCGAGCGACCGGGCCTGTCGGCGCCGGACAGCCTCGGCGCCTACCTGACCTATGATCCCCGGCTCGGCCGCACCGATGCGGAACGCAATTGCGTCTCCAACATCCACAGTTCCGGGCTCAGTTCCGCTGAGGCCGCGTTCAAGATTGCCTGGTTGATCCGCGAGGCGCTGGGGCGCCGGATCAGCGGCGTCGCGCTGAAGGATGAAAGCGGCGAAGCAATGGTCCGGTCGATCACAAAGCGGTGTGACAAATCAGACACTTAACGCGGTTTTTTGACGGCGTCGCGTGGTTTTGCCGGCGCTCCTAACCTTGCGATTCAAGGGCTGGACCTGCTAGATCAGGTCCGCTGAAATTGCCGTATTTTTTCAAGGGTTAGCGTCGATCTGCAAAAGGCCGAAGAGCCGCTGCGCGCGTTACCCAAAACCTTAAGCGACATCGTCAGGCGATGTGAGGACTGGACCGGTCATGCTCGATAAGTACAGCGAAAGCGAAGTCCATGTCGACGTCGTCGAGAAACGGCCGACGTCGAGCATCGCCTTCGGACTGGAGCGGATGGGACTGATCGCCGTCAAGGCGCCGATCGTGTCCCTTATCGTGCTGGTCGTGCTGATGGTCGGCGCCGTGTTCGGCGTCTACCGCATCAAGATCGACGATTCCTTGAGCCAGTTGTTCCGCTCGGACTCCAAGGACTACAAGCAGTACGAGGCGGTGACCAAGCGCTTCCCCGCGACCGAGTTCGACGTGCTGGTCGTGATCGAGGGCAAGACGCTGCTTCAGCGCGAGAACCTCGAAAAGGTCCGCGACCTCGTCACCGACATGCAGCTCGTCGAGGGCGTGCGTGGCCTGGTGTCGCTGTTCTCGGCGCGGCAGGCGCCGGAGAAGGGCAAGCTGCCGGCGGCGCTGTTCCCGCCGGAGCTGCCGGAAGGCGCGGCCTACGACAAGTTCATCGAGACCGTGAAGTCCAACGAGATCATCCGCGGCAAGCTGCTCTCCGAAGACGGTACGCTGGCGCTGGTGGTGATGTCGCTCGAGCCGGAGGTCGTTGCCAGCAACAAGCTGAAAAAGGTGATCGGCGAGATCAGGAAGATCATGGCCGACGATCTTTCCGGCACCGGACTTAACGCGCAGCTGTCGGGCGTGCCGGTCATGCAGCTTGAGATCCGCAACGCGGTCGAGCGCGACGGCATCACCTACAACGTCCTTGGCCTGCTCGCCGGCTGCATCATCGCCATCATCTTCTTCCGTAAGATTTCGTTCATGGTGGCGGCGGCGTTCCCGCCGATGATCGCGATCCTGCTGGCGCTCGGCGGCCTCGGCTGGGCCAATTTCAATCTCAACATGTTCCTCAACGTGATGACGCCGCTCATCATGGTGATCAGCTTCTCCGACTCGATGCAGCTTACCTTCGCAGCGCGCGACCGGCTGATCGCGGGGCAGGACAAATACACGGCCTTCAAGAATGCAGTGCTCGTGGTGGGACCGGCCTGCGTGCTGACCCACGGCACCGCCGGCATTTCCTTCATCGCCCTGCAGTTCTCGGACTCCGACCTGATCCGCAAATTCGGCGAGGCGGGGCTCGCCGCCACCATCATCGCGCTGGTCGCGGTGCTCAGCCTGGTACCGGTGTTCGGCGTGCTGCTGGTGCGCAACGAGCAGATCTTCGCCGTCAAGTTCAAGAGCGCGGACGCCGGCGTGCAGATGCTGCGCAATTTCTGCTACTGGATAGCGGTGCGCATGGTGAATCGCCCGGGGCTGTACAGCCTGATCGCGGTGATCATCGTCGGCGGCCTCGGCGTCATCTATGGCAGCCTCGAGCCGCGTTATCGCCTCGCCGACCAGGTGCCGGACAAGCGGCAGGCGGTGGAGGCGAGCGGACGTCTCGACGCCAAGCTCACCGGCGCCAATCCGATCGACGTGCTGATCGAATTTCCGAAAGGAGCCGATCTCTATTCGCCGCAAACGCTGAAGGTGATCGCCGACGTGCATTCCACGGTT
>DATEJC010000672.1:0-2505 GCA_035278345.1 Bradyrhizobium sp.
TGCCGGTCAGCCTGCTCGCCGCACGGAACGTCATTCCGTCGGCCATCCTCCGCTTCCCGGTGCGGCGCTTTCTCGATTCCATCCGCGGCGTCGATACGCTGATCTGGGCCTTGGTCTGGATCAATGTGGTCGGGCTCGGGCCGTTTGCCGGAGTGCTGGCGATTGCGATCGCCGATTTCGGCGCATTCGGAAAGCTGTTTTCGGAGGCGATCGAGGCCGCCGACCGCAAGGAGGTCGAGGGCATCCGCGCATCCGGCGGCGGCAAGCTGCACGAGATCCGCTTCGGCCTGATGCCACAGGTGCTGCCTGTCATCGCGGGGCAGGTGCTCTATTTCATCGAATCCAATACCCGCTCGGCCACTATCATCGGCATCGTCGGCGCCGGTGGCATTGGGCTACAACTCGCCGAGCAGATCCGCGTGCTGGAATGGCAAAGGGTCTCCTTCCTGATCCTGATGATCCTGGTGGCGGTCGCCGCGATCGACTGGGTCTCGAACCGCTTGCGCTTTGCCATCATCGGCCGGCGCGCACTCGCCTGAGTTTCATGTATTTTCCACCAGGAACTGAACCCGCTCGGCGGCAAAGCGCACGCGCTTGGTGATCAGCGGCTGCCCCTCGGAACTGACGTCGGTTGAATCGACGACAAGGATCGGGCGCCCGAGTGCGAGGTCGAGCCGCGTGGCATCGGTGGCATCGACGATCCCGGCCGTGATCCGGGTCGAGGCACGGCGATAGTCGCGCACGCCAAAATGGGCCAGTAGCTTCGTCATCGAGCGCACGCCGGCATAGATGCGGCCTGCGCCCGGAAACCGCTCGGCGGAGAGCCAGTGCGTGCCGATGCAGATCGGCGTGCGGTCGGCCAGTCGAAGTGCCTCGATGCGGATCAGCGGCGCGCCAGACCTCAGGCCAAGCTCGCGCGCCAGTTCGCGGCTGGCGGCTTCCTCCGATGCGTCAATCAATTGTCCGCGCGGCTCGCGTCCGCCGGCGCCGACGATCTCGGAAAATCGCGTGCGTGAGCGCAAGGGGTAGGCGAGCTTTGGCGATTCGACATATGTGCCGCTGCCGCGCTCGGCGCGCACCAGTCCGCGCTCGGCCAGTGCTGCCAGTGCCCGGCGCACGGTGTGGCGATTGACGCGGTAGGTTTCTGCAATCTCCATCTCGCCGGGCAGCTTCTCGCCGGCGATGAAGCGGCCATCCGCGATGCCGCGCTCGATGCCGTCGGCCACCTGTCGCCATAGCGCCACGCCGGATGCGATGTCGGTCAGGGTCACGGCGTGCGGCCCGGAAAGTGCATTGGGAAGATCATCGGCCTGTCACGAAACCTTCATGCAGCGTCGGTATCTGAGTTGTCTAGTAGCATAGACAACTTTGAACCGGCAAGGCTGCAATGGGGATAGCCGCTGACGATGCCTTCAGGGCGCAGCGCAAGGCCGCGATGACGGTGCTGGCGCATTCGGACGCGGCCATGATTGCCGAGTGCCTCGGCGCGATCGATCTGCCTGCGCATATCGACCTGCGCGAACCCGAGAACGGCCTCGTCATGGTGCGCGGCCGGATCGGAGGCGACGGTGCGCCGTTCAATCTCGGCGAGGCCACGGTGTCGCGCGCGGCGGTGCGACTTGGGACAGGCGAGGTTGGTTTCGGCTACGCGCTTGGCCGTGATTCCGCGAAAGCACGGATGATCGCGCTGTGCGACGCCATGATGCAATCGCGCGGCCATGCCGACGCGGTCGAGGCGAAGGTGCTGGCGCCCCTGCGAGCGTCGATGCTTGCCAGCCGTTTTCGCAAGTCCGCGGAAGCCGCGGCGACGCGGGTCGATTTCTACACGATGGTGCGCGGTGAGGGATAAGCGATGGTGACCATTGAAGAGCTGCCGGCGGGATTTGCGGACAAGGTGCTGTCGGCGCAGTCGACCTTCCGCTCCGTGATGGATGCGATGGCTCGGCCCGGCACGATCAAGCGCATCCACGCGAGCACGGGCACGCCTGAACCGATGATGCGCGGCACGGCGGCGATTGCGCTGACGCTGTTCGATCACGACACGCCGGTTTGGCTCGATGGCGCAATGTCGGCAACAAATGATGTCAGCAAGTGGCTGAAGTTCCATACCAGCGTCCCCGTCATTGCCGATTCCGCCGCCAGCAGCTTTGCCGTGGTCGGAGATACGCAAAACCTGCCGCCGCTCGATCGCCTCGCGCTCGGCACCAACGAATATCCGGATCGTTCCACAACGTTGATCCTGCAGATCGAGAGCCTCGGCTCGGGTCCAGCCTGGGAATTGACCGGTCCCGGTATCGATGGCGCGGCCGTGCTGCAGGCGATGCTTCCAGCCAATCTGCTCGAACAGCTTGCGGTCAATGCGACCCTGTTTCCGCGTGGCATCGACGTCGTGCTGGTGCATGACGACGCCATCGTCGCAATTCCCAGAACCACGCGGCTCGCCGCGCATGGAGCCTGACCCATGTATGTAGCGGTCAAGGGCGGGGAACGCGCCATCGAGAACGC
>DATEJC010000673.1:0-6023 GCA_035278345.1 Bradyrhizobium sp.
CCTGTCTCGAACAGGGTGAGATCGCCTTCCTCGTAGGTCGGAATCTGGCCGAATGGATGAAGCGCCAGATGCGCGGGCTCCTTCATCGCACGGAACGAAACAAGGCGAACCTCGTAGGGTTGGCCCACTTCTTCAAGCGCCCAGCGAACGCGCGTATCACGCGCCAGCCCCTTGCCCCCATCGGGTGACCATTCAAACGCGGTAATGGTGATGGTCATCGTGAAGCCTTCTCTTCTGGCTCTTCTGGCTCGGTCAATGAGTCATGACTGGGGAATGCGGATACGGCAAGACTCACTTCGCGAACGGATTCTGCCAGTTGCCGCGCGCCGCCGGCGCGCGAGGCGGGTAGGCGGCCTCGAGATAACCGAGCACGGTGGCGCGGTCCTTGTCGTCGAGCGGCGGCATGTTGTGGCGGCGGACCATCACGTTGATGGAATCCTCCCACTGCGCGCGCGTCATGCCCTGCTGCGCCACCAGCTTGAAACCGTGACAGGCGGTGCAGGTATAGAAGGTCTCGTCGCGGCCGGGGGCCGCGACGAACTCCTCCGGGCTTTCGTCGCGGGGCGTGAAGGCGGTTTGCGCCAGCGCCGGCGCGACCGACAACAATCCCGCCAGCGCTGCATACGTCCAGCGCAGCATCATCCCACCAGTACCGCGATGCGGTGCATCGCATTGCCGCCGTACCCTTGAGGATTCCAGAACCCGGCCTGATGCGGCTGCATCGCGCCCTTTGAATCAGTCGCGCGCGTCCAGATCTCGAAATAGCCGTCGGTGGGCAGCTTCAGGGTCGCGGTCCAGCGCTGCCAGTCATACTTGTTCTTCGGCTTCGCCAGCGTGGCGCGCTGCCAGCTGGCGCCGAAGTCGGTGGAGATATCGACCTGCTTCACGGTGAGATCGCCGGCCCAGGACGCGCCGCGCAGTTTCAGCTCCTTGGTGCCGGCGGCGAGTTTGGCGCCGTTGGCGGGATTGGTGATGATCGAGCGCACCGGCATCGATTCCAGGATGCGGAAATTGGCCGGATCGCCCTTGTCGCCCGGCACCATCGGCTTGATCGGCGTGCGATAGGAAAACTCCGTCATGCCGGGGCCGTCATGCTCCTTGTCGCGGATGGTGATGCGCGTCAGCCACTTCTGCGACGCCGAGCCAGCCCATCCCGGCACGATCAGCCGCACCGGGCCGCCATGGATGTTGGGCAGCGGCTGGCCGTTCATCGCCCACACGATCATGGTGTAGGGATCGAGCGCCTTCGCGATGCGCACGCCACGCGAGATCGTCGGCTTGGCGGCATCGCCGGAAAGATGCAGATCGGCCGCATAATGCGCGGTGTATTTTGCCGATGGCTTCAGCCCTGCGTCCTTCAGCACGTCGGCCAGCGCAACGCCGGTCCATTCCGCGCAGCCGGCGCCGCCATTGCTCCACTGGTTGCCGCGCGCCGGCGGCGAGAAGCCGCCGCGGCCATTGCCGCCGCATTCCAGCACCATGCGCCGCGTCACGGCTTTGTACTTCGATTTCAGTTCGCCAAGCGTGATCTCGAGCTTCTTGTTGACCTCGCCGTCGATGGTGATCTTCCACGCGTCGGGGTTTTTCGTCTCGTCCGGGATCTGCCCGTTGTTGCGGATGTAGAATTTGTCGATCGGCGTGGTGTCGTCGTCGAGCAGGCTTTCCGGCGTCTCCGCCACCAGCGGCTTTTCGCCGAGCACGACCAGCTTGTCGTTCTTGCCGGGGAATTTCAGGTATTGCGGGCCCTTCGGCGCGGCGGGTGCGGCGGCTTGCGCATGGGCTTGCGGAATGCCGCCCGATAGCGGCAACCCGCTGCCAGCGATGGCGCCCATTGCCGCGAGCGCCGTGCCGCCCAAGAATCCGCGGCGGCTTGTTTCAAGTGTGGTCCCGGCCTCCTGCGCCATGATTTCCTCCCCTTCATTGCGCGAATCCCCGCGGATTACGTCCGCAGGGTTGGCCAAGTATTTGCGTTTTCCGCATGCCGGACAAGACCTGGGGCCGCCCCGTCCACCCTTGCGCTTGCCAGCCAGCGGCGGCACATTGCCGCTGCAGCGCAGGGCGTTGCCAACAATGACGTCCGAGGAACCACCATGGCGGCCACGCGGATCGACTGCGACATCCACCCCTCGGTGGGCGGAACGCGTACCACGCTGCTGCCTTATCTCGACGGTCACTGGAAAGAGCAGGTGGTGAGCCGCGCGATCGACGGCCTCGACCTCAATTCCTATCCGCCGAGCATGCCGCTTTCCGGCCGCGCCGACTGGCGGCCAAAGGACGGCAGCAAGCCGGCTTCCGACCTTGCGATGGTGCAGCGCGGCGCGTTCGACCAGCTCGGCGCATCGCATGCGATCTGCAACGTCGTCTACGGCGCGCAGGCGGTGTTCGATCCCTATATGGCCGCCGGCTTCTGCAAGGCGATCAACGACTGGATCGCGGCCGAATGGCTCGCCAAGGACAAGCGGCTGCGCGCCTCCATCGTGGTGCCGATCCAGGCGCCGGATCTGGCGCTGGAGGAGATCGAGCGCCGCGCGTCCGACAATCGCTTCGTCTCCATCCTTGTGCTGTCGCAGGGCGAGACCTTGCTCGGCCGCCGCCACTACTGGCCGATCTATCAGCTCGCCGAGAAGTACAAACTGCCGCTCGCCATCCACGCCGGCAGCGCCTATCGCACCGCGCCGAGCTCGGCCGGCTGGGCATCCTACCGCTACGAATATTATCTTCAGGAGGCGCAGGCCTTTCAGGCGCAGATATTGAGCCTGATCTATGAAGGCGTGTTCGGCAAATTCCCGAGCCTGAAGGTCGTTCTGATGGAATCGGGCGTCAGCTGGCTGCCCGCCTTCATGTGGCGCGCCAACAAGACCTGGCGCGGTGTGCGCGTCGAGGTGCCCTGGGTCGAGCGCGAGCCGGCATCCATCATCCGCGACAACTTTCGCGTCACCATGCAGCCGTTCGATGCGCCACCGAATGCGGCCGGGGTCGAGGACATCCTCGACCAGATCGGCTCGGAAAAGATGTTCCTGTTCGCGTCCGACTATCCGCACTGGCAGTTCGACGGCGACGATCCGGTGCCGCCGAACCTGCCGAAGAGTCTGGTCGCGCGCATGTGCGCCGACAATCCGCTTGAAACATTTCCGCGATTGAAACTCGACTCATGAGGAGATCAGCATGAGTGACGTCATCGACCGTCCAATTCTGGAGCAGGAAAAGACCGCCGCAACGCGGCTGCGCATCATCGATTGCGACGTCCATCCGAGCATCCACGCGCATTCCGATCTCAACGAGTTCCTGCCAAAACGCTGGCAAGAGCACCTGAAGACTTATGGTAGCCATCTACGCACGCCCTATATCGGCACCACGCCCTATCCGCGCTCCTCGCCCTTGATTGCGCGGCGCGACGCCTGGCCGCCGACCGGCGGGCCGCCCGGCTCCAATCTCGCTTTCATGCAAAAGCAGCATCTCGACCCGCTCGATGTCGAGTTCGGCATCTTGCAGGTGCTCGACCTCTTCATCTTCTCGCAGCAGAACCTCGAATTCGGCGCGGCGATCCAGCGCGCCATCAACGACTGGCAGCTGGCGTTCTGGTCGCATCGCGATCCGCGCCTGAAGGCTTCGATCCTGGCCGGACAGGACGACACCGAGCTTGCCATCGCCGAGATCGAGCGCTGCGCCAAGACAGGCGAATACATCCAGATCAACGTCTCGCCGCGCGCCAACGAGCCGCTGGGGCGCCGGCGCTATTGGCCGATCTACGCCCGCGCGCAGGAGCTTGGCTTGCCGCTCGGCATCCATGTCGGCGGCTATGGCGGCCACGCGCCGACCGGCGGCGGCTGGCCGTCCTATTATTGCGAGGAGCATCAGAGCAATGCGCACACCGTGGCCGCGCAGCTGACCAGCCTTGTGCTTGAGGGTATTCCCGAGCGCTTCCCGAAACTGAAGATCGTGTTCATCGAAGGCGGCTTTGGCTGGATCCCCTCGGCCACCTGGCGCATGGACCAGCATTTCGAGAAATTCCGCGACGAGGTCCCGCATCTCAAAAGAAAACCGTCGGAATATGTGAAGGAGCAATTCTGGTTCACGACGCAGCCGATCGACGAGCCGGATGAAGCAAAACATCTGCGCTCTCTGATCGAATGGGTCGGCATCGATCGCCTGTTGTTCTCGTCGGACTATCCGCACTGGGATTTCGACGACCCGCGCTTCGCCTTCAAGACGCCGCTTACGGAGGCCGAGCGCAAGAAGATCTTCAACGCCAATGCCCGTGCAGTCTATAAGTTCTAGATGACCCGTCACATCGTCGCGCGTACTTCCGACATCCCTCCCGGCAGCAACAAGGTTGTCGGCGTGGAGGGCCGCGATATCGTGATCTTCCATGTCAACGGCGAATTCTTCGCGCTGCTCAACCGCTGCCCGCATGAGGGCGCGCCGCTTTCGCAGGCCGCTTGCGTCGCGCGCTTGACCTCGCCCGAGCCCGGCGTCTATGTCCGCGACCGCGTCGGCGAGCTGTTGCGCTGCCCGTGGCACGGCTGGGAGTTCGACATGCGCACCGGGCAATCCTGGTTCGATCCCAACCGCTTCAAGGTGCGCTCCTATCCCGTCGCGGTCGAGCGCGGCGAGGAGTTGCAGAAGGGCCCCTATGTGGCCGAGACCTTTCCCGTCCATGTCGAGGATTCCTACGTCATCATCGAGACGTAAGGCCGCGACGCCGATCCCATCCCTGATCACCTTGTTCGAAGGAGAGTTTCCATGACGCACGCCATCCGCTTTCACCAGACCGGCGGTCCCGAAGTTCTGAAATGGGAGGAAGTGCAGGTCGGCAAGCCCGGTCCCGGCGAAGCGCGCATTCGCCACACGGCGGTCGGTCTCAACTTCATCGACATCTACAACCGCTCCGGCCTCTATCCGGTGCAGCTGCCGAGCGGGCTAGGCGGCGAGGGCGCCGGCGTGGTCGAGGAAGTCGGTGCTGGCGTCACGGATATCAAGCCCGGCGACCGCGTCGCCTACGGCAATTCGCCGGTCGGCGCCTATTCCGAGGCGCGGCTGATCCCGGCCGACCGGTTACTCAAAGTACCTGATGGCGTCGACGACAAGACCGCGGCCGCGATGATGCTGAAGGGCCTCACGGCGCAATACCTGATCCGCCAGACCTACCGCGTGAAGGCCGGCGACACCATCCTGCTGCATGCCGCCGCCGGCGGCGTCGGCCTGATCCTGTCGCAATGGGCGAAGCACCTCGGCGCCACTGTGATCGGCACTGTCGGCAGCGACGACAAGGCCAATCTCGCCAAGGCACATGGCTGCGCCCACACCATCGTCTACACCAAGGAAGATTTCGTCAAACGCGTCGAGGAGATCACCGGCGGCAAGAAGTGTCCCGTGGTCTACGATTCCGTCGGCAAGGACACCTTCATGAAGTCGCTGGATTGTCTCGCCCCGCTCGGCGTCGTCGCGCTGTTCGGGCAATCCTCCGGCGCGGTGGAGCCGTTCAATCTCGGCCTGCTCGCTGCAAAAGGCTCGCTTTACGTCACGCGCCCGACGCTATTCACCTATGCCGCCAAGCGCGAGAACCTCGTCGCGATGGCGAACGAATTGTTCGACGTCGTCAAATCAGGCGCGGTCAAGATCGAGGTTCACCAGACCTATCCGCTCAAGGACGCGGCCAAGGCCCATGCCGATCTCGCCGCGCGCAAGACCACGGGCTCGACGGTGTTTTTGGTCTGACATCGAACGCAGAGCGCCGGCGGAAATTTCCGCCGGCGTTCAAGGCGTGCGCTCATGGGATGCCGGGAACAGTGCGTCCGGGTTGCTGCCGGCATGCCTATGCGCGGATAAGATATCGGGGAAATAGCTCTTCTGGTTCAAGTTGCTCACCGCGCGCAGCGTTAGAGTGCCGTGCGGCCTGACACTCACATAATGTCAAATTGAGCTAGTTTTTGTGTCGCTTCGGTTTGGGCAGCACCATCCTGCCCCTTGAAGCAATGCCACCCCAGCTGGTGGACCAACCGAGTTCCGAGACGGAGGGTTGC
>DATEJC010000674.1:0-7013 GCA_035278345.1 Bradyrhizobium sp.
GGCCGGCATGCAGGCGCAGGGCCGCAGCGTGCTGCAATTCGTGCTTGACCTCTCCACCATCAACGAAGACCTGCCGATGATGCTGCGGGTCGCCGACAACACCAAATGCCCGATCACCTTCTCGATCACGCAGAACGACCGTGCCCCGCGACGCTGGCGGCAGACGCTGGACGAGATCAATGCGGCGACCGCACGCGGGCTTTCCATCACGGCGCAGATCGCGGCGCGGCCGGTCGGGTTGCTGCTGGGGCTCGAGCTGTCGCGCAATCCGTTCCAGACCCATCCGAGCTACAAGGCAATCGCGCATCTTCCGCTGCGGGAGCGGCTGGCGCGGCTGCGCCAGGCGGACGTGCGCGCGGCGATCCTGAGCGAGAGCGCGAGCGCCACCGACGATCCGCTGTTCTTCAAGCCGAACTACGACAAGATCTATCTGCTCGGCAATCCGCCTGATTACGAGCAGCCGCCGGGGAATACGCTGGGCGCGAAGGCGCGGGCGCTTGGCAAGCAGCCGGAGGAGCTGGCGTATGATGCGATGCTGTCCGACGAGGGCCGCGGCATGCTCTATGTGCCGTTCCTCAATTATGCCGACGGCAATCTCGACGCCACGCGGGAGATGCTGACCGATCCGAACTCCGTGCCGGGGCTTTCCGATGGCGGCGCGCATTGCGGCATCATCTGCGATGCCAGCTTCCCGACCTATCTCCTCACGCACTGGACGCGCGACCGCTCGCGCGGCGAGAAGCTGAGCATTCCCTTCGTGGTGGCGGCGCAGTCGCGCAAGACCGCGCTATCGGTCGGCCTCTACGATCGCGGCGTGATCGCGCCGGGCTTCAAGGCGGATGTCAACGTGATCGACTATGACCGGCTGCATCTGCATCCGCCGAAGGTGCATTACGACCTGCCGGTCGGCGGCCGGCGTCTGCTGCAGCAGGTGGACGGCTATGAGGCGACCATCGTCTCGGGTGTCGTCACGCAGCGCGGAGGCCGCGCCACCGGCAACCGCCCCGGCCGCCTGATCCGCGGCGTGCAGGGCGACGCACGGCAGTTTTCCGCCGCGGCAGGGTAGTTAGCCACGAACGCCGCCAAACAAATAATGTCGTCCCGGCGCAGGCCGGGACCCATAGCCGCCGTTGGGTGTGATCGAGCAGGCCGGAGCCACAGCGCATTCCAACAATAACCGGTCGTGGTTATGGGTCCCGGCCGTCGCCGGGACGACACCGATTTATTGCAACGCTCGTGCGTCCCTCACCCTCACGCAAACTTGGGCTGCGTCGCCGCCGCGGCGAGCCGCGCGCGCTCGGTGTTGGGCCAAAGCAAGAGCAGGCCGAGCACCCCGGAGGCGACCATGACGGCAGCGTTGATGGTGAAGCCGGTCAGGTAGCCGGCGAGCGGCGTTGCGGCGTGCTGGATCACGCTGCCCATCACCAGCGGCGCCAGGATGCCGGCGAGCGTGTAGATCGCGCCGTAGATCGCGATGACGGCGCCGCGCTGCGACACCGGCGTGAACTCGCCGATCATCGGCGGGCACACCACATAGATGGCGCCGCACAATCCCGATCCGACGACGAGCAGCGCGACCTGCAGGCCGGCGCCGCTGACATGAGGCAGAAGCGTGAGGATGCATCCGCCGACGATGAGCGGCGCTGCGCCGAGCACGCCGCGCGCGCCGCGGGTGGTGAAACCCCTTGCCAGCATCACCTGCGAAATCCATCCCGTCAGCAGCACGACCGTCGCGCCGAACACCCAAGGCAGCACCGTGATCCAGCCCGCATCCTTCTGCGTGTATCCGAGACCCTCGATGATGAAGGACGTGAACCAGGTCAGCCCCAGCGACAGCGCCCAATAGGCGCCGAAGGTCGCGGCGACGCAGCCGATGAAGGTGCGCGAGGTCAGCAGCTGGAAATAAGGAATGCGCGGCTCGCTGGCAGTCTGGGCCGCACTCGGCACAAGCGGGCCTTCCTTGCCCAGCGCGGCCCATGCCACGACCCACATCAGCCCAACGACGCCGAGCGCGCCGAAGGCGTGGTGCCAGCTGTAATTGACGATCAGCCAGTTCAGCGCGGGCACCGCGAGGATGACGCCGAAGGCCGAACCCTGCGACAGGATCGCGGTCGGCAGCGTGCGCTTCTCGTCGGGGAACCATTTGTAGACCGCATGCGCCGCCACCGAGAACGCCGGCCCCTCGCCGGCGCCAAGGATGATGCGGCAGATCACCAGCATGGTGAAGCTGACGGTGCCGACCATCGGAAACTGCGCCAGCGACCAGATGATTGCCATCACCAGCAGCACCCAGCGCGTGGCAACGCGGTTGACGATAAAGCCGACGACGATGGCGGAAATCGAGAACAGGAAGAAGAATGAAGAGCCGAGGAAGCCGAACTGCTCCGGGTCGAGCTTCAGGTCGGCGCGGATCGGCACGCCGGCGAGGTTGACGACGATCTTGTCGGCGAAGTTGACCACCATGAAAAGGAACAACAGGAATGTGATCTGCCAAGCGCCCTTGGGCGTTTCCCTGGGCGTCGGTTGTCCGGTCATGATGGGCTCCCCCCGCAAGCTTTTCGTTTGGCTCTGTGACAAGCGGCCAGCGCGATGCTAGCCATGCCGTCACGGCGTTGGCAACCAGGCATTTTCACGGGATCGGCGCGGCCGGCCTTGCTATGGTGCAACTGGAAACACGAGGTATCCAATGCTCCGGACGACCAGTCGCGCGAACATCGCAAGAGTACGCGCATTTCTTGCGATTTCTGTGGCTTGGCCGCCACCTGAGGACCAAGCGGGTGGACCCAGGTGAGCGTGCTCGACATCGCCGGCCTCACCAAGAGCTACCGTTCGGCGAGCGAGACGGTCGCCGTGCTGCGTGGCGTCAATTTGCGCGTGGCTGCGCGCGAAAGCGTGGCGCTATCAGGTGAATCCGGCAGCGGCAAGAGCACGCTGCTGCATCTCATCGCGGGGCTCGATGCCGCTGATGGCGGCGAAATTAGCATCGACGGCGCGGCGCTGTCCGAACTCAGCGATGCCGGCCGCGCGGAGTTGCGGCGCGACCGGCTCGGCCTCGTGTTCCAGCAGTTCAATCTGATCCCCAGCCTCTCCGTCGAGGACAATCTGAAATTCCAGTCGCGCCTCGCGGGAAGGCACGATGCGGCGTGGCACACCGAGCTGGTGGAGCGGCTCGGACTCGGCGATCTCCTGAAGCGTTATCCCGAACAGCTGTCCGGCGGACAGCAGCAGCGTGTTGCGATCGGACGCGCGCTGGCGCCAAAACCGCTGCTGCTGCTCGCGGACGAGCCGACCGGCAACCTCGACGAGGACACCGCCGACGAAGTGCTGGCGCTGGCGCGCGACCTCGTGACGCGCAGTGCGTGCGGCTTCCTGATGGTGACGCACAGCGCGCGGCTGGCCGCGACGCTGGACCGGCGGGTGACCCTGCATGCGGGGCTGATCGCATGAGACGCGCGCTATGGACCTTTGCCACGCTGCTCAGCCATTGGCGGCGGCATCCGATGCAGCTGGCAACATTGCTGATCGGCCTGATCTCGGCGACCGCGCTGTGGAGCGGCGTGCAGGCGCTGAACCAGCAGGCGCGCAATTCCTACGACCGCGCCGCCGCCATGTTCGGCGGCACGCGCACCGCGATGCTCGTAGCAAAGGACGGCAAGGCGATCCCGCAAGGCCTGTTTGTCGAGTTGCGCCGTGCCGGCTGGCCGGTGTCGCCGATCGTCGAGGGCCGCATCCAGATCGGCGGACGCAGCTTTCGCCTGCTCGGCATCGAGCCGATGACATTGCCGGGCGAAGTCGGCAATGCGCCGACGGTGGCGCGCGGGCAATTTGCGGCGTTCATCACGCCGCCCGGACAGATGCTGGTCGCGCCGGAAACCTTGTCCGACCTCAAGCTCGCCGAGGGCGCGCGGCCACAAGCCAACAACGGCGCCCTGCTGCCGCCGCTGCGCCTGCAGCCGAGCCTCGTGCCTGACGTGCTGGTCGTCGATATCGGCATTGCGCAGCAGGTGCTGAACATGAAGGGCGAGGTGTCCCGGCTGCTGCTCGGCAAGGCCAAGGGCAAGCGCGCGACACTTTCGGGCGTCGCCGGCGACCGGCTGCAACTGGTCGAGCCGGACGCCGAAACCGATCTCGAGCGGCTCACCGATAGTTTTCATCTCAACCTTACCGCCTTCGGGCTGCTGTCGTTCTTCGTCGGCCTCTTCATCGTCAATTCGGCGGTCGGGCTCGCCTTCGAGCAGCGGATGCCGATGTTGCGCACCTTGCGCTCCTGCGGCGTCTCCGCGCGCATGCTCAACGGCGCTCTGGTGATCGAACAGGTGGCGTTCGCGCTCACCGCGGGGCTCGCCGGCCTCATCTGCGGCTACTTCATTGCGGCGGCGCTACTGCCTGACGTCGCCGCGTCCCTGCGCGGGCTGTATGGCGCGGCGATTCCGGGCGAGCTCACGCTCAGGATCGAATGGTGGTTCGCGGGCATTGCGATCTCCGTGATCGGTGCGCTGGCCGCTTCCGCCGCCAGCCTGATCAAGGCCGTGCGGCTGCCGGTGCTGGCGTCCGCGCAGCCGCAGGCCTGGCAGCAGGCGCAGCGGCGCTGGCTGAAATTGCAGGGCGCGGCTGCCGTGCTGGTATTTGCCATCGCGGCCGGCTTGCTGTGGTTCGGCGATTCGCTGCTCGCGGGTTTTGCCGTGCTCGCCGCCCTGATGCTGGGCGCCGCGCTGGCGCTGCCGCCGATCCTGGAGCGCGTGCTGGCGCTGGGCGAAGCCGCTGCGGAAAAGCCGCTGGCGCGCTGGTTCTGGGCCGACAGCCGTCAGCAACTCTCCGGGCTCTCACTGGCGCTGATGGCGCTGCTGCTCGCGCTTGCCGTCAATGTCGGCGTTGCCACGATGGTGGAGAGTTTTAGCCGCACCTTCCTGGTCTGGCTCGACGGCAGGCTTGCCAGCGACGTCTATGTCAGCGCCAAGGACGACAGGCAGGCGAGCGAGATCAAGGCATGGCTGCGTGAAAGGCCCGAGGTGCAGGCGGTCCTGCCCGGCGGCCGCGCCGACACCCAGCTCGGCGGCGCGCCGATCGAACTGTTCGGCCTTGCCGATCACGCGACCTATCGCGAGCACTGGCCGCTGCTGGAGGCCATGCCCAACGCCTGGGTGCGCCTCCGGCCGGGCACCGCGGCCTTCGTCAGCGAGCAACTGGCGCGGCGGCTCAATCTTGCCGTCGGCGACCGCATCGCCGTGCCCGCCCCTGCCGGCGAATGGCCGCTGGAAATCGTCGGCACCTATGCCGACTACGGCAACCCCAAGGGCCAGCTCACCGTCAACTACGCGGCGCTGACGCGCTACTTCCCCAACACCCCGCAGACCCGCTTTGGCCTGCGCGTTGAGCCTTCGCAGATTCCGGCGCTGATATCGGCGATGCGCGAGAAATTCAGGCTCGACGATCGCAGCATCGCCGACCAGGCGACAGTGAAAGCGGAATCGAAGCGCATCTTCAACCGCACCTTTGCGGTGACGACGGCGCTCAACGCCTTCACGCTTGGGGTGGCCGGGGTCGCGCTGCTGACGAGCCTGTTGACGCTGGCCAATTCGCGTTTGCCACAACTCGCGCCGCTGTGGGCGATCGGCGTGACGCGGCGGCGGCTCGCTGCAATCGAACTGCTCAAGACCATGTCGGTGGCGCTGATCACCGCCCTGCTCGCGCTGCCGCTCGGCCTGCTCGTCGCCTGGTGCCTGCTTGCCGTTGTGAATGTGAAGGCGTTCGGCTGGCGGCTGCCGTTTCAGCTTTTTCCGCTGCAACTCGCTGAGCTCGTCGGCGTTGCCATGCTGGCGGCATTCTGTGCGGCAGCGCTACCCGTGCTGCGGCTGGCGCGGATGCAGCCGGCCGGCCTGATCCGGATCTTTGCCAATGAGCGCTAGCCGCATCACGCGACGAGGATTCGCCGGCGGCACGGCGCTGCTGGCGCTTGCCGCCAAAGTGCGCGCGCAAGGCTTTGCGGGACTGGAAGAGAAAGCCGATGGCTTCGCCCGCGTCATCCCCGGCCGGGGATTCTCCTTTCCCGCCGATCACGGCCCGCACCCGGAATTCCGCATCGAGTGGTGGTATGTGACGGCGAATCTGCGCGATGCCGCGGGCACGGCCTATGGCGCGCAGTGGACGCTGTTCCGCCAGGCATTGCAGCCCGGTACGGCGCTGGAAGGCTGGGCGACCCAGCAAGTGTGGATGGCACATGCCGCGGTGACGCGCGCGGATACCCATCGCACCGCCGAGACCTATGCGCGCGGCGGCGTCGGACAGGCCGGCGTCAAGGCCGCGCCATTCCACGCCTTTATCGATGCGTGGCAGATGCGCGCGCTCGACGGGTTTGACGCCAACAATATTGCACCGCTTGAGCTTACGGCTTCATCCGCCGGGTTCAGCTATGCGCTCAAACTCACTGCCGATCGTCCGCTGGTGCTGCAGGGCGACGGCGGCTTCAGCAAAAAATCCGAGCGCGAGCAGGCCTCATATTATTACAGCCAGCCCTTCTTCAAGGTCTCCGGCGATCTCATCATCGACGACAGGCCCGTCAATGTGACGGGCCTTGCCTGGATGGACCGCGAATGGAGCAGCCAGCCGCTGGCCGCCGGCCAGAGCGGCTGGGACTGGTTCGCGCTGCATTTCGACGGCGGCGAAAAGCTGATGCTGTACCGCATGCGTGAGGCCGACGGCCGGCATTATGCATCCGGCAACTGGATTTCTGCCGACGGCAACGGCACGCCGCTCGCCACCGGAGAAATCACGATGACTCCGAAGGCTACGACCGACATCGCCGGCCGCAAGATTCCGACTGCATGGCATGTCGAGATCGCGCGCCTCAACCTTGCGATCGACTGCACGCCGCTCAACCCGAAGAGCTGGATGGGCACGGCCTTCGCCTATTGGGAAGGCCCAATCAGTTTTGCCGGCAGCCATCGCGGCGTCGGCTATCTCGAGCTGACGGGGTACTAGACGATGAAAGCATATCTTGTTCTCGATCTCGCGAT
>DATEJC010000675.1:0-4617 GCA_035278345.1 Bradyrhizobium sp.
CCGATCGTCATTCCAGATCGGCCTTCATCAGAACGCGCAACGCTTTCGGGATCGGCTGCGCCTTGCCGTCGCAGATGAAGGCGACGCGCACCTGCGCTTTCACCAGCACGTCATCGCCGCGTCGCACTTCCTGCGCCAGCGTGATGGAAGCGCCCTTCACCGCGATCGGCCAGGTGGCGATGTCGAGCACATCGTCCATCCGCGCGGGCTTGAGGAAATCGAGCTGCATCGAGCGGACCACGAAGGCAAAGCCGGGCGTCTCGGTCTGCGCCTGCTCGAACAGCGCATGCTGCTCGGCGCCCATCAGCCGCAGATGATTGGTGCGCCCGCGCTCCATGAAGCGCAGATAATTGGCGTGATAGACGATCCCGGAAAAATCGGTGTCCTCGTAATAGACGCGGACCTGCATGTGATGGCGGCCGTCGCGGATCTCGCCGTCGAGAATAGGTGAAGTCACTTGCGGTCCTCGATTGCCCTGACGTTAATCGTTTTGCGCAAATTCATGGCCGCGTGCAAGCGCCTCAGGCCACCTGCGCCCCTGCCCTTGTCCGCAAATCACGGAGTGATCGCCGCGGCTGGCCAAGCGGACAGATCCGGCTTCAGGTGGGCGAGCGATATGCCTGACATCATCAGTTCGACGAAAGTGGCGGGTGCTACCTGCGCACGAATTCGTTATGAGGGAGCCGTGCAAGAGCCCCGGGTGAGCCCATCAAGAAGGCGGACAGCCCATGGTGCCTGATTTCATTCCGCTCTACTCCGTCATCATCGTTCTGTTTTCCCTGATCTATTTCGCCTGTGCTTCCATCCCCTTCCTGTTCGTCAGCCTCGACGTGCCCGAGGTGGCGCGATTGTTTCGCGGCCTGTTCGACGTCTATTTCTGGATGGTCGGCGGCACCGCGCTACTGGCAACGGTGGCTTTTGCCGCGAGCGGCCGCATCGCTTACGCCGTCGCAATGCTGTTGCTCGCCGTGACGGCAATCGTTGTGCGGAAGAAGGTGCTGCAGCGGATCGACACGCAGCAAGACGCCTTGCAGGCGGGCGACGCGGGCGCGATGCGGCGGCTGCGCCTGATCCATTGGGGCGGCATGCTCGCCAACATCGCCATCCTTGTTTCGCTCGCGGGCAGCATGACGCGGATCCTTTGACGCCGGTCACCAGCGGTTGTCGCCGATCAGCGCATCCAGCCGCGCCTTCAATTCGGCGGGCGCGCGAAAATACCAGACGCCGCCGAGCAGGCTGGCAAAACGCTTGTTGGCGGCCGCCTCGCGCTCGATACGGTCGATGGTCGTCATGCTGATGACGTCTTCCAGCGGACCGGCCGCCAGCATCGACAGCAGCACCGGGTTGGTCTCGATCTCCAGAATTTCGAGGATCAGGTCGATCGCGCGATCCGGGTCTTCCTCGCGCAGGTCGCGCTCGAAATCCATCAGCACGAAGAAATTATCGTCGCGATCGCGATCGGATTTGGAATATTGCTCGACCCAGGCGCGCGCGAGCGCCGGCACCGACATCGTTTGGCAGTCGAGCGAATGCTGCGGCCGGTGGCGCGCGGCATCGTCAAGCTCCCAGGCTGCGCGGTCCGCAATCGCCTCGATGCGACGCTCGAACGATTTTCCCGTACCGAAGCGGATGCCGCCGAGCAGCCAGCGCAGCTTTGCATTGTCGCGCGCAGCCGCCTCGACGCGGCCAATCAGCTCGGGGCCGTGGGCGAACATCAGCGACAGCATCAGCTTGTCATTGAGCAGCATCACCGTTGGCTTGTCCTGCTCGGTAGCGAGCACTTCGAGCACGAGCTCGAGCGCGCGATCGGGCTGGTCGCCCGGCAGGTGATCGAAATAGACTTTGGCTGCCCAGACGCTGCCGGTCTGGTCGCGGCGGCTCACGCGCTGCAGCGCGCCCCACATTGTCGCCAGCTGCGCAATCGGAAGCGCATTGAAAAAGGCGCTGGCTTCTTCATCGCCGGCAAGTTCCGGCACGGAGGCGACAACGGCAATGGCGTCTTCGGCAGTGACCATGAAGCTGACTTCCCGTGAAATTACGGACCGCTGTGCGGCCGGGCATCCAGCTTAGTGCGGGAAGACAGGGGTCAGGTTCGACGCTGCACGACGCTAATCGTCGCTGTCGTTACCGAACAGTCCAAATTGCGACGGATCGCGTGCCGGCTCGGCCAGGCCAAGATGACGGAAAGCGTGCGAGGTGAGCAGCCGGCCGCGCGGGGTGCGCTGCAGGTAGCCGCACTGGATCAAATAGGGCTCGATGATGTCCTCGATAGCGTCGCGCGGTTCGGACAACGCAGCCGCCATGGTCTCCACGCCGACCGGGCCGCCGCCATAATTGAGTGCGATGGTGGTGAGATAGCGCCGGTCCATCGCGTCGAGCCCTGCGGCGTCAACTTCGAGCGCGCTCAAGGCGTGATCGGCAATGGCGCGGTCGACGGAATCTGCGTTGGCGGCAGACGCGAAATCGCGCACGCGGCGCAACAGACGGCCGGCGATGCGCGGCGTGCCGCGGGCGCGGCGCGCGATCTCGTTGGCGCCATCGGCCGACATGCCGATGTTGAGCACGCGGGCGCCGCGGGACACGATCTTCTCCAGCTCTTCTTCAGTATAGAAATTGAGCCGCACCGGAATGCCAAAGCGGTCGCGCAAGGGATTGGTAAGGAGGCCCGCGCGCGTCGTGGCGCCGACCAACGTGAACTTTGCCAGCTCGATCTTCACCGAACGCGCCGCAGGCCCCTCGCCGATGATGAGGTCGAGCTGAAAATCCTCCATCGCGGGATAGAGCACTTCCTCCACCGCCGGGCTCAGGCGATGGATCTCGTCGATGAAGAGCACGTCGCGCTCTTCGAGATTGGTGAGGAGCGCAGCGAGATCGCCGGCCTTCGCGATCACCGGGCCGGAAGTCGCCCGAAAGCCGACGCCGAGCTCGCGCGCCACGATCTGCGCCAGCGTGGTCTTGCCGAGGCCCGGGGGGCCGACGAACAGCACGTGATCCAGCGCCTCGCCGCGCTTGCGCGCCGCCTCAATGAAGATCGAGAGGTTCTTGCGCGCCTGCGCCTGGCCGACGAACTCGGACAAAAATTGCGGGCGCAGCGCGGTGTCGCCGGCATCGTCGCTGCGGCGCTCGGGGGTGACGATGCGGGAAGGCGTGGTCATGCGGCCTGTCTAACCTCTCGCCCCGTTTCTTAAGCCTTCTTCGGAAACAATGGCCGGAAAAACGACCGTTCGTAACGGGTGAAGCAGCGCGTCTCCTTGGCGAAGGCCACGGCTTTCTGAACGTCCGGATCGTTTTCCGCATCCTTGCGGTATTGCTCGTAGGCGGCCAGACTCGGAAAGCTGAACATCGCCAGCGCTACGTCACTCTCGCCTTCGGATGGCAGAAAATAGCCGTGATGGATGCCGCCGAACCGTGGTACCAGATCAAGCCACATTGCACCGTAAGCCTCGAAGTCAGCGACCTTGCCCAGAGGGACCTGATAGCGCAAATAGCAGGTGATCATTTCGCCAGTTCCTTTAATCCCAGCCGGATAAGCTGCGCGGTTTCGGCATTCTCACCAGCGCTGCGCGTGGCCGCGGCGATCGCGGCCGCCGCCTGCGGCTGGCCGTAGCCGAGATTAACCAGCGCGGAGATCGCATCCGCCACCGGACGCGGCGCGCGGTGATCGTCGATGGCCCCCGCGAGATGCACCACAGCCGGATCGACATTGGCGAAGGCCGGCGCCTTGTCCTTCAGTTCCGTGACGATGCGCTCGGCAACCTTCGGGCCGACGCCGGGCGTGCGTGCCACCGAAGCCTTGTCGCGTAGCGCAATGGCGTTGGCGAGCTCCGACGGCGGCAGCGTGCCGAGCACGGACAGCGCGACCTTGGCGCCGACGCCCTGCACGGTTTGCAGCAGGCGAAACCATTCGCGCTCGTGATCGGTGCGGAAGCCGAACAGCTTTATCTGGTCCTCGCGCACATAGGTCTCGATCGACAGCACCGCGGCCTCGCCCGGCGCGGGCAGCGCCTGCAGCGTGCGCGCCGAGCAGTGCACCTGGTAGCCCACGCCGCCGACGTCGAGGATGACAAAATCCTCGCCGTAGGAATCGATCAGGCCTTTCAGTTTGCCGATCATGCGCCGGCCACTTTCAGCCGCAGCTCGACGCCGGCGCGGTGATGCGCGTGCGTGATCGCGATGGCGAGCGCGTCGGCAGCATCAGGCGATTTCGGATCGGCCTTGGGGAGAAGAATTTTCAGCATCACCGCAATCTGGTTCTTGTCGGCATGGCCCGCGCCGACCACGGTCTTCTTCACCTGGTTCGGCGCGTATTCGGCAACGGATATGCCAAACATCGCGGGCGCCAGCATGGCGACGCCGCGCGCCTGTCCCAGCTTCAGCGTGGCGACGCCGTCCTTGTTCACAAACGTCTGTTCCACCGCGGCCTCGGCCGGCCGGTAGTCGCCGAGCACGGCGGCAAGCCCTTCATGGATGGCGAGCAGCCGGTTCGACAACGGCAAATCGCCCGGCGGCTCGACCGAGCCGCAGCCGACGAAGGTCAGGCGGTTGCCCTCGCTCTCGATGATGCCCCAGCCGGTGCGGCGCAGGCCCGGGTCGATGCCGAGGATACGGACGGGTTGG
>DATEJC010000676.1:0-11866 GCA_035278345.1 Bradyrhizobium sp.
TCGACGAGTCGATCGACCAAGGGAGTCAGATTGCCTGCCGAAACCATCAGTCTTTTTGGCAGTTCGCCGAGCACGAGCCCTCCCGGCTCACGATCGAGCTGAGCGAGTACTTCGAAACGAGCCAATGTGAAGTCGAATTCCTCACGGAATTGGCGTCGCAGCTCGGTACCAATCAGGTTCGAGCAGGCGAGAAGACGAAGCCACAATCGCGTTCGTGAGCGGGCATTCTCGTCATTGGTCCCTGCTCCGGACCGCTCGAGCTTCTCGCCTGCATTCAAATCCACGCCTCCTCTGTCTGCAAAATCAGTCAGAGGCGTGAAGTAGTACCCGGAATATTTTGAGGGTCAAATCAGGCGTGGCGCGCGAAAACTGGCGCCTCGCTACGCCGGGCCGAGACATGCCGGGTGAGAGGCGCTCTCAACGGAACGAGACATTTGAGGTTATGGTGACCAGGGGCGGAATCGAACCACCGACACTGCGATTTTCAGGCCCAATCTTTGACAGCTAATTCAAATACTTAGGCATTCTGGAAATATCTAACGCCGCATTGAAGATCGATGAGTTGGATGTTGTTTAGCTCAGGAATGAACGGCTTACAGCACCAGAAACATGAACCGATCAGCCTGCTGTACAGACGTATCCTTCATCTGGATACGATCGCGGCGATGCCTTGGTCCCTATCCGCCAGTCCAAAATGGCCATCAGGTTGGAAATGGCAGCCGTTCGAAACCGATTTGAGGAATGGGTATGAAATTTATCGCCTTGGCTTTTTCGTGCCTGCTGTTTTTTTCAATGCCTGCTCATGCAAATGAGGCAGACACCTTTATTGCGATGGTCGCATTGGCCAACAAGGGAGATGCAGAGGCGCAATACCATGTTGGCATGATGCATAATAATGGCATTGGCACACAAAGAGATCCCAGGCAGGCATTCGAGTGGTTTCAGAAAGCGGCTGCATCCAACGATCCGCTCGGAGCCTATAAGCTTGGCTGTTACTATGACGGGCAGGGCGAAGGCGTTGTAGCAACTGACTCAAATGAAGCACTGAAATACAAGCTTGTTGCTGCCAAAGCCGGTTATGCGCTTGCCCAGCATGATGTTGCTCTTCACTATGACCGACAGGGAAATTCAGAGGAAGCGGTAAAATGGTGGAAGATGGCGGGCGATCAGGGACATCCGAAGGCCCTCTACAATTTATCCGGTTCGTATTTTCAAGGAAAAGGAACGCCGAAAGATTTATCTTTGGCGTATGCGTATTATAAACTCTCGAAGGTGGTGCCTAAAGATAAAGTGAATGACATGGCTACCATATTGTCCAAACCAGAACTTGAGAAAGCAGAAAAACTGGTTTCCGAATGGAAGCCACAACCAACAGCTCTGACGCTCAAGGCCAAGCGCGGTGTTCAAGCAGCAGAAGAACTCCTGAAAAAAGCTGGTGGCTGAGTTTCAGGCCAAGGCGCGCGAAGCTGCGAACCATAAGGGCACGAAAGACCGGCTATTTGCCGCCGGCATGTCCAATCCTTCGCTCAAACGGCAGCGATAGGGGTGGTCGAAGAACAAATCGCACCCGACGCTCGCGCAAGTCATGGAAATGATGGTGCCCAGGGGCGGAATCGAACCACCGACACTGCGATTTTCAGTCGCATGCTCTACCAACTGAGCTACCTGGGCATGCCGCGGAGAGAGCCTTTCGGCCATATGCGGGCGGGCGGTTTATAGTGGGGTCGGACCGCGCTGTCCACCCGGCTTCGCCTGCGGCTTCGCCGGGCGCGGCCCGGTCTTGGTGTTTCCCCAACTATTTGCCGGAAAAGAGGTTTTTGGTCAGTTTGTCCGCCGTCGGGCGCAATGGAG
Source organism: Bradyrhizobium sp. (assembly GCA_035278345.1). Classification (GTDB taxonomy): domain Bacteria; phylum Pseudomonadota; class Alphaproteobacteria; order Rhizobiales; family Xanthobacteraceae; genus Bradyrhizobium. The sequence goes on from DATEJC010000676.1 coordinate 1,852, forward strand.
CAACAGCGGGAATCACCTCTCCTTTGGGAGAGGTGAAGAGTCCCGCCCTCAATTATTGTCCAGCTTGATCTTCGCGTCCGTGATCACCGGGCCCCATTTGGCGATCTCGGACTGCAGGAAGGCGGCGAGTTCCGCTTGCGTGGTGCCCTTGGGGATAGCGCCGAGATCCTGAAAGCGGGATTTCACGGCTGGATATGCGAGGGCGGCGTTGGTGTCGGCGTTGAGCTTGGCGATCACCTCGGGCGGGGTTTTGGCGGGGACGAAGAAGCCGAACCAGGAGAACACATCGAAGCCCGGCACGGTCTCAGCGATGGTCGGCAGCTCCGGCATGACCGAGATGCGCTCGCGCGTCGTCACCGCCAGGCCGCGCAGATGGGCGGCGCGGACATGCGTGATGACCGTCGGCGCGTTGTCGAAGGCGACGTCGACGCGGCCGGGGATGAGATCGTTGATCGCCTGCGCGCCGCCGCGATAGGGAATGTGAGTCATCTCGACATTGGCCATGCGCTTGAACAGCTCGCCGCTCAGATGCAGCGTGGTGCCGTTGCCCGAGGAAGCGTAGGTCACCTTGCCGCGGTTGTCGTTGCAGTAGGCGATGAACTCCTTGACCGATTTCGCGGGCGAGGTGTTCGGCACGCACATGATGTTGGGCTGGGTGATCAGAAGCGTCACCGGCGCGAAATCGCCGACGGGATCGTAGGTCAGCAACGGATAGAGGAACTTGTTGGTGGCCATGCCCGGGCCGACGATGAAGATAGTGTAGCCGTCGGCGTCCGATTTCGCGACCATGTCGGCGGCGATATTGCCGCCGGCGCCGGGCTTGTTCTCCACCACGACAGACTGCCCCCAGACTTCCTGCAGGCGATTGCCGACCAGGCGCGCGGTGGTGTCGGTCGATCCGCCCGGCGTGAACGGCACCACGATGCGCACGGTTTTTGCGGGCCAGTCGCCGCCGCGCGCGCGGGAGGAGAGCAGCGAGGGCGCAGCGATGCTCGCGGCCGCGAGCGCGACAAGACGGCGGCGATTGAGCATGGGCTCCTCCCCTACAGGCGCTGACCGTCCGTTGCGCTCGGACTGTATTTGCGCGGGAGTTTGGAAGGACGCGCCGGCAAAATCAATGCGGCAAGCCGGACAGGCGGCGCCACCGGTGGCCTCGTGGTTCGAGACGCGCGGCGCTGCCGCGCTCCTCACCATGAGCGTTGGGCAGGGTGTACGTAGCAAGAAGCATGACCAGTGCCGGAAGACCCCTCATCCTGAGGAGCACGCGTTAGCGTGCGTCTCGAAGGATAAAGGCCGGGACGCAGAGCCGCCCCTACTCCGGGTCCTCCTCCTCGCCGTCGCGGGCGGGGATGGCGTAGGAGCCGGAGAGCCAGCGGTTGAGGTCGACGTCGCGGCAGCGTTCGGAGCAGAACGGCTTTGAGCCGGCGACCGCGGGCTTGCCGCAGATCGGGCACGGCTTTGCTACGCGGAGTTTTTTGGGTTCGTCCGCCATGGCGGCAGTCTACACCAGGTTCGGACGGTTACGCGCCCGTGGCGGCGGCATTGAGCCAGCCGAAGCGGATCGGAAAGCCTTCGCCGCCGAGCAGCGTAGTCGATTCATAGAGCGGCAGGCCCACGACGTTGCTGTAGGAGCCGACCATCTTCACCACGAAGGAACCGGCGATGCCCTGTACCGCGTAGCCGCCGGCCTTGCCGCGCCATTCGCCGGAGCCGATGTAAGCCTGGATGTCATCTTCGGAGAGGCGCTTGAAGCGCACGCGCGTCTCGATCAGGCGCTGGCGAAACGCTTCCTTCGGCGTCACCACGCAGATCGCGGTGTAGACGCGGTGGTTGCGGCCCGAGAGCAGCCGCAGGCACTGCGCCGCTTCATCGACCAGATTGGCCTTGGGCAGGATGCGGCGGCCAACCGCCACCACGGTGTCGGCGGCAAGGATGAAGGCGCCGCGCAGTTCGTCATCGAGCTGCACCGATTTCAGCGCTGCATCGGCCTTGGCGCGCGCCAGGCGATTGGCGCAGGCGCGCGGCAGCTCGCCGCGCCGCGGCGTCTCGTCGACGTCGGCCGGGCGCAGCGCATCGGGCTCGATGCCGGCCTGGTTGAGCAGCGACAGGCGCCGGGGCGAACCGGAAGCAAGAACGAATTTGGGACGGCCGAGCATGCGGGATTTTGGAATGCGGGAATCGAGGTGAATGCGCGCGGAACCTATCGGATGGGGGCTGCTTTCACAACCGGGGAACAAGGCTTTGTGGCCCCTTCAAAAAATCTTCGTCTTTGCGGCAAAATCGGGACCGCCTATCCCGAGAGCGAAAGTGAAGCGGCATCGAAGATTTACCTCTCCCTTTGGGTGAGGTGAAGGCTCACCCGCTCGCTGCGCCGGCTTTGGCGAAGCGGCGGCGGATGCGCATCAGGAGGCCGTCGCAGACTTCGCGATAGGCTGACAGTTTCTGGTCGCGGCTGCCGTCGGTGTCGGTGGGGTCGGGCGTCGGCCAGTATTCGACGTCGGCGGCCACGGTGCGCGTCAGCTCCAGCGCCTTGTGATGCGCCTCGGGGGACAGCGTGATGATGAGATCGAAATTGAGCCCCTCCCAGTCGTCGAGTTCCTCGAACGTCTGCGGCTTGTGGCCGGAGATGTCCTGGCCGAGCTCGGCCATCACGGCGACCGCAAAGGGATCGAGCTCGCCCTTCCTGGCGCCGGCGGATCGCACATAAAGCCCTTGGGGGAACATCTGCTGCAACAGGCTTGCGGCCATCGGCGAGCGCACGCTGTTGAGGCCGCAGGCGAACAACACGGCCTGCGGGTTCTTCGCGCGCAGCGGCGCCACCAAGGGAGCTACCCTTTCCAGTGCAGGACGCAGATCAGCGTGAAGAGCCGGCGGGCGGTTTCGAAATCGACCCGCACCTTGCCCTTCAGCCGTTCTTGCAGCGTGCGCGAACCTTCGTCATGGATGCCGCGGCGGCCCATGTCGATGGCCTCGATCTTGTCCGGCGTCGCCGTGCGGATCGCCTGGTAATAGCTGTCGCAGATCATGAAGTAGTCCTTCACGATCCGCCGGAACGGCGTCAGTGACAACAGATGCGCCACCACGGGCGTGCCGTTCTCGTGGCGGATATCGAACATCAGCCGGTTGCCGGTAATGGCGATGTGCAATGTGAACGGCCCGTCGGTCACGCCCTCCGGCGCGAACAGGTTCTGCTCGATCAGATCGTAGATCGCGATCGCGCGCTCGTGCTCGATGTCGGGCCCGGAACGACCAATCGATTCCTCGTCGAGCGTGACGGCGACGATGCGGTTGTTGGCGTCCTCGTCGGGGTGCTTCGGGGTCATGACAGATTGAGCCGCAATCCGACGGAATGTGAATGCGCTTCTAGCCCCTCGGCCTTGCCGAGCGTCATCGCCGCAGGCCCGAGCGCGCGGAGCTGGTCCGGGCCGCATTTCAGGATCGAGGTGCGTTTCATGAAATCGAGCACGCCGAGCCCGGAAGAAAAGCGCGCCGAGCGCGCGGTCGGCAGCACGTGGTTGGAGCCGCCGACATAATCGCCGATGGCTTCGGGCGTGTGCGCCCCGAGGAAGATCGCGCCGGCGTTGCGGACCTTTGCCGAAAGCGCTTCGGCGTCCGCGGTCATGATCTCGAGATGCTCGGCGGCAATCGCATTGGCAAGCTGAGCTGCCTCATCGAGATTGCCGACCATGATGACGGCGCCAAAATCGTTCCAGGAAGCGCGCGCGATTTCCGCCCGCGGCAACGTCTTGAGCTGCGCCTCGACCGCGCGCTCGACATCGGCGGCAAGCCGCGCGCTGTTGGTGATCAGGATCGACCGCGCGCTGGCATCGTGCTCGGCCTGCGCCAGCAAGTCCGCGGCGATCCAGTCGGCGTTGCCGGTGTCGTCGGCGATCACGAGCACTTCGGAAGGGCCGGCGATCATGTCGATGCCGACCTTGCCGAACACCAGCCGCTTGGCGGCGGCGACATAGGCATTGCCGGGGCCGACGATCTTTGCCACCGGCGCGATCGTCGCAGTGCCATAGGCAAGCGCCGCCACGGCCTGCGCGCCGCCGACGCGATAGATCTCGGACACGCCGCCGAGGTGGGCCGCGGCCAGCACCAGCGGATTGAGCTTGCCGTCTGGCGCCGGCACCACCATCACCACGCGCGGCACGCCCGCCACCTTTGCGGGCACGGCGTTCATCAGAACGGACGACGGATAAGCGGCGGTGCCGCCGGGCACGTAGAGGCCGACGGCGTCGACCGCGCTCCAGCGCCAGCCGAGTTCGACCCCGAGCGGGTCGGCGAAGCGCTCGTCCTTCGGCATCTGCCGCTTGTGAAATGTCTCGATGCGGTCGCGGGCGAGCGACAGTGCCTCGACGGTCTTGGGATCGCACAGCTTCACGGCGGCGTCGATCTCGGCGGCGGTGATGCGCAGGCCAGCTGCGCCAATATCCAGCCGGTCGAATTTTTTGGTCGCCTCGAGCAGGGCCGCATCGCCCCGCGCGGCGACGTCGTCGACGATGGCGCGCGTCGCCTTCTCGACGTCGGCCGAAACCTCGCGCTTGGCGGCCAGGAAGGCGGCGAATCGCTGGTCAAAATCGGCGCTGTTGCGGTCGAGACGGACGGGCATGGCGGCTTTCTTGGGGGATTTTCGGCCTACTGCTCAATGGCGCGGCCGGGGTGGTGCCGTCAACCCTTGGGGGTGGGCCGAACTGTTAACGAGCGTCATTCCGGGATGGTCCGAAGGACCAGACCCGGAATCGCGAGATTCCGGGTTCGATGCTGCGCATCGCCCCGGAATGACGCCGGAAATCACGCCCGCTGGCGCTCCGACCCAATCCCCGTGCCCAGATCGTCCGGGCCAAGATCGGTCAGCTCGCATTCCAGGCATTCGACGTCGAGCCTGAGCGCGCCGCCATGGCTGAACATCAATAGCGCACAGCCGCCGGGCTCTTCGCCGGGGCAAAATTCGATGCCGACCAGTTCGAGGAGGACCTCCGTCGCCCTCGGATCGATATTGCGGCACTTGCAGGCCAGCACGCGGTCGAAGCGCAGCGCTGATATCAGTCGGCGCGGCGCGGTCTCGCCGGCAAAGGTCTGCTCCCAATCCAGCCGGTTCAGCCCGATCACCAGCCGCTTCTCGTTCTGGCGCCAGATGATGTCCGAGATCTGGATCCGGGATTCCTGGACATGCGCCGAGATCACCGCGAGGTCGTCGGCGTCGAGCGCGATCAGTTTCAGCGGAGCGTTCAACATGGCATCTCCGGCGATCATGGGCCGGATATAGGGACGGCCGGCGCGGCGCACCAGCCCACCGATTTCAGGCCTGGGGCGGAACCCGGCCTCAGAACCGGTTGATATCCTCGCTCTCCAGGATCGGTTTCGGATAGCCGTTGCGGGCGACGCTGATCATGGCACGGCCCATCCGCTCGCTGGTCGTCATGTGGTTGGGTGCGACACGGACGAGCCAGGACAACAGCGGCGCGGTGACGGCGTAGACCACATTGATCCAGCCCGTCTTGGAACGCACGCCATGCAGCGGCTGGATTCCGGGCGGGCGGAACATGTAGGCGGCCTTGAACGGCAGCTTGAGCAGGTCGTTCTCGGTCTTGCCCTTGACGCGCGCCCACATCAGCGAGCCCTGCTCCGTCGAGTCGGTGCCGCGACCGGTGACATAGGTGAAAACCATGCCGGGGTTGAGGCGCGACAGCGTCCGCGCCGCGGCCATGGTGATGTCATAGGTCAAATGCCGATAACGCGCTTCGTCCATGCCGATCGAGGAGACACCAAGACAAAAGAAGCACGCATCGTATCCGGCAAGCTGCGGCTCGATCGCGGAATAGTCCGTGAAGTCATCGTGGCGGATTTCACGCAGCTTCGGATGCTGAACAGCGAGCGGGCTGCGCCCGACCGACAGCACCGCCGTAACGCCGGGATCGATCAGGCACTCGCGCAGCACGCCCTGCCCGACCATGCCGCTGCCGCCGAACAGGATGACCTTCATGACCGGATGAACTCCAACAGATTGATCGGCTGTTGAATCCGGATCAGGTCGGGTGGAAGCGCTTGACCGCGCGGAAGGTCATGAAGGCGAAGAACGCCAACACGATGAGTTGCACCACGGCGAAAACCGCTCCCGACGGCGGATTGCCGGGCGCCAGCGCTGATAGCGCCGGTATCTTCAGGAACGACTGGATCACCAGCACGAAGCAGTTGAGATACAGCGAGACCAGCGCGGTCACCACATAGACCCAGCGCCACATGCCGGAGACGTTCTTGCCGTACAGCGCAAGGCAGGCGACGGCGAGCAGCACCAGCGACAACAGCCCAATCGCATGCGAGGGCAGGAATTTGTCGTTGAGGAAGGGCGGGATGACGAAGCCGGTGGCGCTGGTGAGGATGGTGAACAGCAGGAAGACCGTGGTCATTCCCGGCACGCGCGCCGAGTCGAGCATTTTGAACATCACGACGAGGCCGGCGACGATGGCGATCAGGCTGATCACCACATGGATTAGAACCAGCGTGCTCATGTGGCTTTCTCCCCGTTGAGACCCATGCCTCACGCTACGACAAACGGAAATAAATTTCCACACGTCCCCGGCCACCGAGCCGCGGGATTCGCTTCATCGATAAACGTATCGGAATCCTGGTCGAGGACATCGTCGCGGCGCCGCTGCCGCTCACAGCGCCGGTTTCGCCGCGTCTCCCAGATATCCGTGCAGCGCCGCCACCACCTGCGCCCCCTCGCCGATCGCCCCGCCGACGCGCTTGACCGAGCCGGAGCGCACGTCGCCGACAGCGAACACGCCGGGCACCGTGGTCTCCAGCGGCGCAACCGGCCGGTTGGCGCTATCCTCCGAGGCTACGCCGGTCAGCACAAAGCCCGCGCGGTCGGTCTTGACGCCGCAGCCCGCAAGCCAGCCGGTCGCGGGATCGGCGCCGACGAACAGGAAGAGATTGCGCACATCGAGCGTATCTACATCGGGCGCAAGGCGGCTGCGCCAGCGCAGCTTTTCGAGGCTGCCATCTGCATTGCCCTCAAGGGCGATCACCTCGGCGTTGAAGATGAGCTCGATGTTCGGCGTCGCTTCGATGCGCTCGATCAGATAGCGCGACATGCTGGCGCCAAGGCCGCCGCCGCGGATGATCATGAAAACCTTGCGCGCGTGGCCGGAGAGGAAGACCGCAGCTTGGCCTGCGGAATTGCCGCCGCCGACCAGCACGACCTCCTGATCGACGCAAAGCTTTGCTTCGATTGGCGAGGCCCAGTACCAGACGCCCTTGCCTTCGAAGGCGGCGAGGTTCTCGATCTCGGGTCTTCGATAGCGGGCGCCGCTGGCCACCACGATCGAGCGCGCGCGCAGCAATTTTCCGCATTCGGTGGTCAGGGCGAACAGGCCGTCGCTGCGGCCGCAATCGAGCGAGCGCGCGGACACCGGGATCAGCATTTCAGCACCGAACTTTTGCGCCTGGTTGAAGGCACGCCCGGCCAAAGCCTGCCCGGAAATGCCGGTGGGGAAGCCGAGATAATTTTCGATGCGCGCGCTGGCGCCGGCCTGTCCGCCGAACGCACGCGAATCCAGCACCGCGACCGACAATCCTTCGGACGCCGCATACACGGCGGTGGCAAGCCCTGCCGGCCCGCCGCCGACTACGGCGACATCGTAGAGCTTGTCATGCGCCTGCACGCTGATCATGCCGAGCGCCATCGCAAGGGCGACCTCGGACGGATTCTTCAGCACCGAGCCGTCAGGACAGACCACCAGCGGCATGTCGCTGCGCGACGTCGCATAGCGCGCGACGAGATCGGCGGCGTCCTTGTCGGTGGCGGGATCGAGCAGATGATGCGGCTGGCCGTTGCGGGCGAGGAAATTCTGCAGCCGCGCCATGTCGCCGAGCGCCTCCGTGCCGATCAGCACGGGACCGCCGACGCCGCCCTGAATGAGGCTGACGCGGCGCAGGATCAGTGCGCGCATGATGCGTTCGCCGAGATCGGCTTCGGCAACCAGCAGCGCGCGCAATTTCTCGGGCGAGATCAAGAGCGCCTCGACCTCGCCTTCGGCCTGCCCATCGACCAACGCAGCGCGACCGGAGAGCTGGCCGATCTCGGCCAGGAATTGCCCCGGCCCCTGATCGACGATGGGCGTGACATTGCCGAGCCCGTCGCGCTGGGTGATGGCGATATGTCCCGACAGCACCACGAACATGCCGGGGCCAACCTTGCCGGTCTCGAACAGCAGCTCGCCGGGCGTGTAGCGGTACACCTCGCCGAAGCGGCGCATGCGCTCGATCTCGTGCGCCGTCAGCGTCGGAAAGGTCTGCTCGTAGCGCGCAAAAGAAGCAGGGCCGCGCGGCGCATTCACAGTAGTGACATCTGCCATCCCGTCACCCCGCTTGCCTCCGTCCGACGCTTAGTGGTCCGACGCTTCATCGCCTGCGTCATCTAGGGAGCGCTCGGCGTCAGCGGAAGATGCGGAGGCATCGCTCCGTCCCCGCGCCTGCGATTTGCGCCGCTTGAGATTTTCGCGCAGCGCCCGTTTCAACCGGTCCTGCCGCGAGGAATTCTTGCTCTTGTCGTCCTGCTTCATCGAAGTGCCGGCGGATCAGCCTTGTGCGTCACCTCGAATATGGCGCATCGCCCGCGCGAGGCAATCGCCGATCGCGGGCCAGGCGGAACCGGCTCAGGCGGTCCTCGGGCGGCGGCCGCCGGCCTCAAGGGCAATGAGAGTGGCTTTGGGCCCATTTTCGTGACCCCTCCGTGCGTCCGCATGCTTGCGCGTGGGGGGTGCTTGTGGCAAGAACCGGCCGCCCGTCGGGGCCCAAAGGGCCGATTCTGCATTTCCCGGGCGCGCAATGCTGCCGTAGCTCAGTGGTAGAGCACTCCCTTGGTAAGGGAGAGGTCGACAGTTCAATCCTGTCCGGCAGCACCAGGCTTCGCGATCACTCGCTCTCCTTATCGTCTTCCCGATAGCGCACGACATGCTGCAGGCTGCGCAGCATTCCGGGCTCGCCCCTGGCAGGCGCGGCCGACCCGGTCGCCACAGTGGCACCGGTTTTTTGCGCGAGATTCGCCCGCGTTTGGTGACCGACATAAAGGTTGACCGCCGCAGCCATCACCACGACGTAGAAGGCGAACATGCCGCCGATCCACGGCCAGGAGATCGAGCGTTCGCAGGGGGTCAGGCTTTCAATCAATCGGCGCATCAGTGCCTCCTGATGGATGGGTTCGCGGTGGTATATCCCGTAGAACCCCGGGGGCATGTGATGCGCTTCACACTTCTAAGGCATTGGCGGAACAAGCAATCGTGACCGGACCGGAATTCAGGCAATTGCACCTCGATCTGGGGGAAGCGATCGGCCGGGCGATCACGGCAGCCGACATGGGCAAGCTGTGCGGCCTGCCGCCGGCAGACGGCGCCGACACCATCCACCGCTGGGAGGTCAAGGGGCTAACCGGGCCAGTGGTCGAGCGGCTGCGCATCCTCGCCATGGCGAGCGATCGCTACCCGCTCCTCGACAAGTTCAACGTGTTCGACCGCCACGACGTCGACGAAAGGAACGCCCGACGCGGCGCGCCGAATTCCGCAACAAGCTGCGCGAGGAAGTGCGCGAGCGGCTAGATTGAAGCAGGCACGCGCCGCTTCGCCTCGTGACTAGTCGCGCCAACTCTGGCGCCAACGCGCACACTCTCTCGTCATCACGCATCACAACTTCAACACCCAAATTTGAATTCGAATTTGGGAATTTCTGCAATGCAGATAACGGCGATTGCCGGTCCCTTCGCGGCGCCTACATGCGCGACGTGAACCTCGGCGGGTTTGTGCGCCGAGGATTCGTTTGTGGGACCCTGACAAAGCAGAAAGTAGACAAGATGATTCGGACTTCGGAAAAGCTCGGCGCCTCCGCCGTGGCGTTGTTGGCATCTGCGTTTCTCGTGATGACGGCGCCGACCGCGCGAGCAGATGACTACTGCATTACAAATGGTGCGCAGGCCGCGCATGGTTGCGGATACCCGACCATGGAGGCGTGC
>DATEJC010000677.1:0-6025 GCA_035278345.1 Bradyrhizobium sp.
CGGCTGCAGGAGGAAGCGGCATCGCTTTTTCCGGACGCGCGCACCATGGTGCTGTCGAGCGATCTCATCACCTCGATCGAGACCATGCGCAGCGAGCTCAACGAGATCGCGGAAGGGCGCGTCGACATCATCATCGGCACGCAGCTGGTGGCGAAGGGACACAATTTCCCGCGGCTCAATCTTGTCGGCGTGGTCGATGCCGATCTGGGCCTTAGCAATGGCGATCCGCGCGCCGCCGAGCGGACGTTCCAGCTGCTCAATCAGGTGATCGGCCGGGCCGGCCGCGACCAGGGTCGCGGCGTCGGATACTTGCAGACGCATCAGCCCGAGCATCCCGTGATGAAGGCGCTGGTCGCCAATGACCGCGAGGCGTTCTATGCCAGCGAAATCGAGCAGCGCGAGCGCGCCGGCTATCCGCCATTCGGGCGCCTGGCGAGCCTGATCATCTCCGCCGGAGATCGCCCCACGGCGGAAAGTTTTGCGCGGAAACTCGCGTCTGTCGCGCCGCTCGATGAACGCATCCAGGTGCTGGGCCCGGCCGAGGCGCCGCTCGCGGTGATCAAGGGCCGCTATCGCTTCCGCCTGCTGGTGAAATCACTGCGCAACGTCGATCTGTCGGAATATCTGCGCGAATGGCTGGCGGCCGGGCCGAAGACGAAGGGCAACCTCAAGCTCGAGATCGACGTCGATCCGCAGAGCTTTTTGTGAATTGGGTTCGTCATTCCGGGACGATGCGCAGCACCAGACCCGGAATCTCGAGGTTCCGGGTCTGGTGCTTGCGCACCATCCCGGAACGACGACGGAATCAAAAAAAGCCTGCCGTCATTTGCGACGACAGGCTTCCTTGAGCACGCAGGTTTCCTGCGGCTTAGCAACGCAACGCTTACCGAACGGGGGGCGGAATCCGGAAAACGGAGATTGTCGAGGTCGGCGAGGCTTACAGGGCCTCGGCGGTGACGTGACCGACGCCGGAGGCCGTCAGGCCGATCGCACGCGCGGCGCCGGTGGAGAGGTCGAGCACGCGACCCTTGATGAAGGGGCCACGGTCGTTGATCGTGACGACGACGCTGCGGCCCTTGTGGGTCACGCGCAGCTTGGTGCCGAATGGCAGCGACCGGTGGGCGGCCGTCATGTCGTTCTCGTTGAAGCGCTGGCCAGAGGCCGTCCTGCTGCCGGACTCGCTGCCGTAGAACGAGGCGATGCCGGCAAAGCTGCCGCCGCCCGAAGACGGCACGGCCGCATTGGCGTCCTTCCAGCTGTGGCCGGCATGGGCGCGGTGATGGTGATGCTTCTTCGATTTGGCCGAGGCTTCAGAAAGCCCCCCGACCAGGAGAGTTGCGGCGATGAGCGCGGTCGCCGAGATCGACCGGGTTACCCCCGGCGCCGACTTATTGATGTTCAGCATACTATAGTCCCTTGATAGTAATGCCACATTTGTGACAGTGGAACCCCCGTCCCAATTGGGATGGCTGCGCGTTTCCTTTCGCAATGCGGCATGAATTAGGCAGTAAAGCGAGTTTTTGTCGCGCTGAAACATCTTGTTACTGGTACGTAGAACTACCTGATGTTCCGTAATGCTTCTTTTTAACGAATTATTAACTAAATCTATACTTGTAAATACTGTATAGATAAGTCGTTTGCTGCGCTGCGAAGACGTGACGAAGTAAACCGCCAAGTGCAGGGGGACCCCGGCTTCGTTCCGGCAGCGCGGCTTTCCGGCGCAGGCATGGAACAATCGCGGGTTTCGCTGACGCGCGTACTCCGGAGGGCCTCAAAGCGCCGCGAGGGAGGACCTCAAAAGGTCCTCAGGGCGAGTCGCCTTCGGGTGAGATTCGCGCTACGAAAAGCTGCTTGCCGCGCTGTGGAAAAGCGTGTGCGACAAGGCTTCCGATCACGCGCGCGTCATGTTGCACCTGCGCGCTTGCCATGCTAGCAAAGCCGCGATTTTAACGATCCCGGCAGAGATCTTTGCCGGTCGAAAATCGAAGTCCCGCTTGAATTCCAAGGGCTTGGATCGCTAGGCGCCGCTTTGTGGCGACGGTTTTTCCCTTGCGAATTTGACAGCTGAAAAGAGCACGTCTGTGGCTGCAGAAGATCCGTCTGTTTCCGGAGTGTCCGGTCGTTATGCAACGGCCTTGTTCGAGTTGGCGCGCGATGAAAAATCCATCGACGCCGTCAAGGCCGATCTCGATAAATTCGATGCCATGCTGGCCGACAGCGCCGATCTCAAGCGCCTCGTCCGCAGCCCGGTGTTCTCCGCCGACATGCAGCTGAAGGCGCTGTCCGCGGTGCTCGACAAGGCCGGTATCTCCGGCACGTCTGCCAAGTTCCTTAAAGTGCTCACCGCCAACCGGCGCCTGTTCGCAGTCGCCGATGTCATCCGCGCCTTCCGCGCGCTGGTGGCGAAATTCCGGGGCGAGGCGACCGCCGAGGTCACCGTTGCCGAACAGCTCAATGACAAGAATCTCGACGCGCTGAAGGCCGCACTGAAGACAGTGACGGGCAAGGACGTCGCGCTCAACGTGAAGGTCGATCCCTCCATTATCGGCGGCCTGGTGGTCAAGCTTGGCAGCCGCATGGTGGATAGTTCGCTTCGCACCAAACTCAATTCGATCAAGCACGCGATGAAAGAGGCAGGCTGATGGACATCCGCGCCGCGGAAATTTCCGCGATCCTCAAGGACCAGATCAAGAATTTCGGCCAGGAAGCCGAGGTTACCGAAGTCGGACAGGTGCTGTCGGTCGGTGACGGTATCGCCCGCGTCTACGGGCTGGACAACGTCCAGGCCGGTGAAATGGTCGAGTTCGAGAACGGCACCCGCGGCATGGCGCTCAACCTCGAAACCGACAACGTCGGAATCGTGATTTTCGGCGCCGATCGCGAGATCAAGGAAGGCCAGACCGTCAAGCGCACCCGCGCCATCGTGGACACGCCGGTCGGCAAGGGCCTGCTCGGCCGCGTCGTCGACGCTCTCGGCAACCCGATCGACGGCAAGGGCCCGATCCAGGCCGACAAGCGCATGCGCGTCGACGTCAAGGCGCCCGGCATCATTCCGCGCAAGTCGGTGAGCGAGCCGATGGCGACCGGCCTGAAGGCAATCGACGCGCTGATCCCCGTCGGCCGCGGCCAGCGCGAGCTGATCATCGGCGACCGCCAGACCGGCAAGACCGCGATCGCGCTCGACACCATTCTCAACCAGAAGCCGCTCAACGCGCAGAAGGACGAGAACATCAAGCTGTATTGCGTCTACGTCGCGATCGGCCAGAAGCGTTCGACCGTCGCGCAGTTCGTCAAGGTGCTGGAAGAGCAGGGCGCGCTGGAATACTCGATCGTCGTCGCCGCCACCGCTTCCGATCCGGCGCCGATGCAGTACATCGCGCCGTTCACCGCCTGCACCATGGGCGAATTCTTCCGCGACAACGGCATGCACGCGGTCATCATCTATGACGACTTGTCCAAGCAGGCCGTCGCCTACCGCCAGATGTCGCTCCTGCTGCGCCGCCCGCCGGGCCGTGAAGCCTATCCGGGCGACGTGTTCTATCTGCATTCCCGCCTGCTCGAGCGCGCGGCGAAGCTCAACAAGGACCAGGGCTCGGGCTCGCTGACCGCGCTGCCGGTCATCGAAACCCAGGCCAACGACGTGTCCGCCTACATTCCGACCAACGTCATCTCGATCACCGACGGCCAGATCTTCCTGGAAACCGACCTGTTCTTCCAGGGCATCCGTCCCGCGGTGAACGTCGGCCTTTCGGTGTCGCGCGTGGGTTCTTCCGCGCAGACCAAGGCGATGAAGAAGGTCGCCGGCAAGATCAAGGGTGAGCTGGCGCAGTACCGCGAAATGGCGGCGTTCGCGCAGTTCGGCTCCGACCTCGACGCCTCGACCCAGCGCCTGCTCAACCGCGGCTCGCGCCTCACCGAACTCCTGAAGCAGCCGCAGTTCTCGCCGCTGAAGATGGAAGAGCAGGTCTGCGTGATCTGGGCCGGCACCAACGGCTATCTCGATCCGCTGCCGCTCAAACAGGTGCGCGCCTTCGAGGACGGTCTGCTGTCGCTGCTGCGCGGCAAGAACGCCGACCTCCTCAACACCATCCGCGACAGTCGCGATCTTTCCGACGACACCGCCGCCAAGCTGAAGTCGGTGGTCGAAGGTTTCGCCAAGTCGTTTGCATAAGAAATACGTCAGGCCCGGCGTACGGCCGGGCATGACGAACAGAGAGGCTTGCGGTCTGACATCGAAGGTCGGACCGCCGGGGTGAACGAAGAATGGCTTCACTGAAAGACATGCGGGTCCGCATCGCCTCGACCAAGGCGACGCAGAAGATCACCAAGGCGATGCAGATGGTCGCAGCCTCCAAGCTGCGCCGCGCGCAGACCGCGGCCGAAGCGGCCCGGCCCTACGCCACCAAGATGGAAGCTGTGATCGGCAACATCGCGGCGGCTGCGGCGAGTTCGCCTGGCGCGCCCACGCTGCTGATCGGCACCGGCAAGGACCAGGTCCATTTGCTGCTGGTTTGCACCGGCGAACGCGGCCTGTGCGGCGCCTTCAACTCCGCCATCGTGCGTCTTGCCCGCGAACATGCGCAATCGCTGATGGCGCAGGGCAAGGAAGTCAAGTTCTTCTGCGTCGGCCGCAAGGGTTACGAGCAGCTCCGCCGCACCTTCGAAAAGCAGATTGTCGAGCATATCGACCTGCGCAGCGTGCGCCAGCTCGGCTTCGTCAATGCCGAGGATATCGCCAAGAAGGTGCTGGCGCGCTTCGAGGCCGGCGAATTCGACGTCTGCACGCTGTTCTATTCGCAGTTCAAGTCGGTCATCGCCCAGATCCCGACCGCGCAGCAGGTCATTCCGCTGGTCGTCGAAGGCGGAAACGGCAACGGCGCGGCGACTTCGTACGAATACGAGCCAGAGGAGGACGAGATCCTCACGCGCCTCTTGCCGCGCAATCTCGCGGTGCAGGTCTTCCGCGCGCTGCTGGAAAACAACGCTTCGTTCTACGGCGCGCAGATGTCGGCGATGGACAACGCCACCCGCAACGCCGGCGAAATGATCCGCAAGCAGACGCTGGTCTACAACCGCACGCGTCAGGCGCAGATCACCAAGGAACTCATCGAAATCATCTCCGGCGCAGAAGCAGTCTGACCGGAAGCGAAATTCGGATCGAAGGAGACAGTAAATGGCTACAGCAGCCAACCAGATCGGTCGCGTTACCCAGGTCATGGGCGCCGTCGTCGACGTGCAGTTCGAAGGCCACCTGCCGGCCATTCTCAATTCGCTGGAGACCAAGAACGGCAACAACCGCCTGGTTCTCGAAGTCGCGCAGCACCTCGGCGAGTCGACCGTCCGCACCATCGCGATGGACGCCACCGAAGGCCTGGTGCGCGGCCAGGAAGTGACCGACACCGGCCAGCCGATCGCGGTTCCCGTCGGTGACGGCACGCTCGGCCGCATCATGAACGTCATCGGCGAGCCGATCGACGAAGCAGGTCCCATCAAGGCCGAAGGCAAGCGCGCCATCCACCAGGACGCGCCGACCTACACCGACCAGTCCACTGAGGCGGAAATCCTCGTCACCGGCATCAAGGTCGTCGATCTTCTTGCTCCGTATGCGAAGGGCGGCAAGATCGGCCTGTTCGGCGGCGCCGGCGTCGGCAAGACCGTGCTGATTCAGGAGCTGATCAACAACGTCGCCAAGGCGCACGGCGGTTACTCCGTGTTCGCCGGCGTCGGCGAGCGTACCCGCGAGGGCAACGACCTCTATCACGAGTTCATCGAGTCCAAGGTCAATGCCGATCCGCACAATCCCGATCCGAGCGTGAAGTCGAAATGCGCGCTGGTGTTCGGCCAGATGAACGAGCCGCCGGGCGCACGTGCCCGCGTCGGCCTGACCGGCCTGACCGTCGCCGAGCACTTCCGCGACCAGGGCCAGGACGTGCTGTTCTTCGTCGACAACATCTTCCGCTTCACGCAAGCCGGCTCGGAAGTGTCGGCGCTGCTCGGCCGCATTCCCTCGGCGGTGGGCTATCAG
>DATEJC010000678.1:0-9709 GCA_035278345.1 Bradyrhizobium sp.
TCGACGGCGGAATTGTCGAGCTCGCCATATGCCCGTACCACACCGGCCAGCGTGTTGTGATCGGCAATCCCGATCACGGGGATTTGCAGGCGGCTTGCCTCATGCACATAGGCACGCGGATCAGAGCCGCCGCGCAGGAACGAGAAGTTGGTGGTGATGCCGATCTCGGCATAGTCAGGCATTGATCCAATGCCGCCTGATGTATTCATGCGAACAGCCCGTGCAGATACCAGTTGGCGGGAACAGGTTTGCCTGCTTCATCGGCAAGCTCGCGCTCGTAAAGCCCGTCGCGAAAGATCCAGAAGCGGCGGCCCTCCTCGTCTTCGACGCGGAAATAATCGCGAGTCAGCGTGTGATCTTCCTGTTTCCACCATTCCATGGCGATGCGTTCGGGGCCCTCGACGCGAACCACCGCATGGGTGACGCGGCGCCAGGTGAAGTGATGTGGCGGGCCGTCGGGTACGGTCGCGAACGGCACCTTGATTGGCTCGGGCTTTTCGAACAGCCGCAGGGGCCGCAGCGGTGGCTCGCCTTCGTCGCGCGCCGGCCAGGCGGCTTGCGTGCTGCTGGCGAGATGATGCTGCGCGGGCGCGGCCATGGCCGCACGCTCCGGGATATGCGTGTCCTGCGGCAGATACACGACCACGCGCTTTCCGCCGATGCGCGCGGCGATGCGGTCGATCAAGGCTGACAATTCGTCATTGTCGTGCACGGTGGCATCGAGATCGCACTGCTCCTGCACCACGATCTCGGTGCGGCTGGCGGAGAGGCGGATGAGATCGAAGCCGAAGCCGGGATCGAGGGGATCGCTGAGCGCCTCCAGCCGTTCGCGGAACAGGCGATCGACCGCCTCGGACCGCGTCACGGGACGGCCAGTATCGACCGCAATGACGCGTACCGCGCCGTCGGTGCGGAAGAATGCCGCCTCCAGCCGCCGCGCGCCCTTGCCCTGCTTGTCCATCGCTGACATCAGCAGGGCAGCCAAACTCGACAGCGTGATCGAGATCGTGCTCTCGGTCGCGATCGGTTCGGCAAAGCGCTTTTCGACAATGTAATCCGGCGGCAGCTTTCGCGGGCTGATCGGCGCATCGCCCTCGCCCAGCGCATGCGCCAGCAGCGTGGTGAAGCGCGAGCCGAACCGCGCGGCGATTTCGTGACGCCCGCGCGCGGCGACATCGCCGATGGTTTTCAGCCCGGCGCGGCGCAAGCCCCCGGCGATGACGTCACCGGCGCCGAGCGCCGCCACCGGCAGCGGGCCGACGGCATCCGCCTCCTCGCCATCGGCGACAATCTTGCCGGGGACGCAGCGCGTCAGTGTGCGCGCGCAGATCGAGGTGCTGGCAATGGCGGCGCTGACGGCAAAGCCCTGCCGATCAAGCGCATTGCATAACGACCGCAACAGCGCCGCTTCGCCGCCGAACAGATGGGCGCAGCCGGTGATGTCGAGGAAGAGCCCATGCGGCGGATCGAGCGCGACCAGCGGCGTGAAGCGGTCGCACCAGTCGGCGATGTCCTCCAGCGTCTTGCGGTCGGCGGCTTCATCCGCGTCATAGACGGTGAGTTCAGGACAGATGGCGCGGGCATTGGCCAGCGGCAGGCCGATCGAAAGTCCGGCGCGGGCAGCCGCCTCGTCGATGGCATAGAGCAGCAGCGCGTTGTGGTCCTTGGCGACGACGACTTGCGGGAAGTCAACTTGCGCGTCGCTGCCGGATAACTGCCGCTTGATGCGGTCGATGGGCAGGTGCGGCAGCCACAGGCTGAGGATACGCCGCCGGTTCACTGAATTGGCACTCATCACATTTCCATTCCATGATCCACCGCCCGATCGGGCCATGACGATTGCGAACCAGCTCTGCGTCGAATACCGGCGCGCCCCACGCACTCCACGGCGCTGAAGGCGGCGAGTGCGCCGCGCGCACGATCCAGCGCGTCTCCGCGGTGGAAGGCGCTGGGCTCGCCGCCACGCGCAGCAGCAGCGCGGCGACCCCTGAGGCTTGCGCGGCGAGCGTCAGCTTGCGGCTGGCGACGAGATCGAGCTGGCGCGCCTCGCCAAAGGTCTCCAGCACGACGGCGCCCAGCGCATCGCAGGCGAGCGCATCCGCCGTGGTGCGCAATGCCGCCTCGACATCGGCGGCGCGCACGGTGACGAGCAGCCGCGGATCGAGGCCGAGTTCGGCAAGGCCGTTCGGCGACAGCGCGCCGGATTCAATTTCCGCAAAATCCTGCCGCACCCAGACCAGCGGTTTGCGCTGACCAAGCCGTCCTGCGATGGCGGCAATGAAACCGGTCGCCGCCGCGCCCTGATGCCCCTCGGCGAACACTTCATGCACGGCAGCCAGCGCCAGCCCGCCGCGCAGCATGGCATCGGCGGCTCTGTGGCCGAGCGCGACCCTGTTCAGCCCGTGCATATCGCCATGGGTTTCGATGCGCTCGATGCTGCCGCGCAGGGACGCAAGCGTGCTCATGCGTGCGCCGTTCATGCGTCGCCGTTCCTCGAAAGTGGGCCAGTTGCTTCTCGGAAGAGAACCAGAAGCTGGCTCATTTGTTCATGATATGTTCTAATATAAAGCTAACAGGGCCCAGGGAGTCAATCGGGATTACGGCCCTGCCGATTCATGAAGGAAATCAAAGGGATTCAGACAGCGTACGGAGTTCGCCGAAATGCATCTCATCACCCTCGATCATGAAACCGACTTTGACGGCTGGCGGCTGATGGCGCGGGCGCTGACGCTGAATGGCATCCCTCCATCAGAGATAGCATGGCGGGTGCGTGACACGCGCGAACCGGCCGATGCGCCGGCGCCGGAAGCGCCGCACGGCACATTCAGCGTGCCGGCGAAATTCGTCGAGCTGGCGCAAGTCGCGATCCTGCATCGTGATCCCAGCCGTTTCGCCCTGCTCTATCGGCTGCTGTGGCGGCTGTGCCGTCACCACGATCTTCTGATGGCCACTAGCGATCCCGACGTCGCGGAAATCCTGGCGATGGCAGATGCCGTTAATCGCGACATCGAGAATATGCAATCACGTTTACGCTTCCGCGAAATCGGCCGCGAGCAGAAGGCGCGTTACATCGCCTGGTTTGCGCCCGCGCATCGCATCGTGGCGGCAGCGGCGCCCTTCTTCGCCAGCCGCTTTGCCGACATGCCCTGGTCGATCCTCACACCGGATGCGTGCGCGCATTGGGACGGTTATGCGGTGACGATCACGCCCGCTATCACCGAGACGCCGGACCCGAACCGGCTGGAAGAGACCTGGCAGCGATACTGCGCCGACATCTTCAACCCGGCTCGGCTGAACACGAGGAACCGGGCGCCCGCGCCGGCGATTGACACGCGGGAGCCAGCCATGACCCGCAAACCGGAGAGCCGCAAACACGTGGCCTCAGAAAGCCTTACCACCTTGCGCGCGGAAGCCGCCGACTGCCGCGACTGCCCGCTCTGGAAGAACGCCACGCAAACCGTGTTCGGTGAAGGCCCGGCGCGCGCAAAGTTGATGTTGGTAGGAGAGCAACCCGGCGACAAGGAAGATCTGGCCGGCAAGCCCTTCGTCGGACCGGCTGGCAACATGCTCGACCGCGCGCTCGAGGAAGCCGGCATTGACCGCGAAAAGGTCTATGTCACCAACGCGGTAAAACATTTCAAATTCGTGCCCCGCGGAAAGATCCGGCTGCATCAGAAGCCGTCGACGCCGGAGATCAGGGCATGCCGTCAGTGGTATGAGCGCGAGTTCGCCGCGACCCGGCCCGATCTCGTGGTCGCGATGGGCGCCACGGCCGCGCAGTGCGTGTTCGGCAAGATCACGCCGATCAACAAGAACCGCGGCCGAAGCATCGCGCTTGAGGACGGAACCGAGGCGCTGGTGACTGTCCATCCCTCCTATTTGCTGCGGCTGCCGGACGAAGAGTCCAAGGCGCGTGAATACAAGCGCTTTGTCGACGATCTCAGACTCGCGGCAAAGTTGCTGAAGAACGCCGCACGCGCGGCCTGACAAGTTCCATCGAAACGCCGCGCAAAATCCTGTGATCAAACTGAATTCCGCCCAATTCGGTATACAACCTTTAATTGATGAATGCTATTACCGCATTCTCGACACCATCGGACCGTCCCTCCCGAGCACCGGACGCTCCCACTGAGGTCGGCGCGCTGCGTGGCTCCATCCAGCCCCGGACTGCGCGGTGCGCCGACCGTCTTTGCTGCGCGGCACGCCTGCCGGCCGTTACCGTCATTGACCTCGGAAACGACTGCGGGCCTTTTTGCATTGCGGAAGGATGCGCCTGGCAAAATCGTCGGCCCTCCGCATCAATAACCCTGCGGATTCCACGCGTTTGGGGCTATAGCTACGGGGCAACTTCAAAGACTGCGCAAGAACAATCCGGTTTCGTCCAGTTGCCCGGGCCTTCTGCGATCGCATCTTTGGGGGACGTCTCATGACATTGGAACGGAGAATCGCGCCAGCCGGCTTGTTGCTGGCGGCACTGGTATTGTCGCAAGCGGCTCACGCCGAGACCAAGAAAACCACGACCACCTCTGCGCCCGCGCCGGTGGTCCGCGCCACGCCGGCGCCGGCGCCGGTGGTCCGGCCTGCACCCGCGCCCGTCGTTCGCGCAGCGCCGGCGCCGGCACCCATCGTTCGGGCGGCGCCAAAGCCTGCACCCGTGGTTCGCGCGCCCGTCACCACCACAGTGGCCAAGCCGGCTTCGCCGCTGCCGAGCAAACCAGCCACGACGGTGGCGGCCAAGCCCGCGGCAACGGCCCCTGCGAAGCCGGCGAGCACGACAAACGCCAAGCCGGCCACGGCAAATGTCGCAACCAAGCCGGCGACGACGACAATGAACAACAAGCCCGCAAGCACTGCGTCGATCAAGCCGGCCGCAACGACCGCGGCCAAGCCCGCAGCATCGACCTCGACAACGCCAAAACCCGCCGCTACGGCAGCTACCACGCCGACACAGATGGACAAGGCGAGAAACCGTATCCAGAGCGAACTGCCCGCCGACGGCGCCGTGCGCGGCGATACCGCGAACAAGCCCAGCATGGTCGGAGTTTCCGCCAGCGAGTTCAAGCCGAGGGTCCGCGTCAAGCCGTCAGCCGAACCGCCGGCGCCGGGACAGCCCAACTTCCCGAAGCGCCCGGCCAACGACCCCGCGCCGACCAATCCGCTCAGGTAGGGGCTGGTACCTGGTTCGTAATTGCAAGCGAAGCAATCCATGTCGTCCCGCAGGACAAATGGATTGCCTCGTCGCGAGGCTTCTCGCAATGACGGCTGAGCGAGTCCCTCACGCCGCCAGCGAATTCTCCACCAGGCGGATCCAGTACGACGTGCCGTAAACAATCGCCTCGTCGTTGAAATTATAGGCGGGGTGGTGAAGACCGGCGCTGTTGCCGTTGCCGCAGAAGATGAAGGCACCGGGGCGCGCTTCGAGCATGTAGGCGAAATCTTCCGCGCCCATCATCGGCGGCGTCTCGCCGACGGCGCCCTCGCCGCCGACTTCTTTCGCGACGCGCGTTGCGACTTCCGTTTGCGCGGCGTGGTTCACGGTCACGGGATAGCCGCGCTCATAGACGAGGTCGATCTTGGCCCCGGTCATTTGCGCGACGCCCTTGACCACCTCGCGCACCCGCTGCTCGACGAGGCTGCGCACTTCCTCGGTCAGCGTGCGGATGGTGCCGCGCAGCTCAGCGGTCTGCGGGATCACGTTCCGGGCGTTGCCGGCGTGAAATTCGCAGATCGAGATAACGGCCGATTCCAGGGGATCGACGGTGCGCGAGACGATCGATTGCAGCCCGGCGATCACCTGCGCGCCGACCAGCACCGAATCGATGCATTTGTGCGGCCGCGCAGCGTGGCCGCCGAGGCCTTCGATCTTGATGTCGACGGCGTCGGTCGCCGCCATGATTGGGCCGGTGCGGATCGCGAACTGGCCGATCGGAATGCCGGGGCCGTTGTGCATGCCATAGACCTGCTCGATGCCGAAACGGTCCATCAGGCCGTCCTTGATCATGGCGGCTGCGCCTGCACCGCCCTCTTCGGCCGGCTGGAAGATCACGACGGCGGTGCCGGCGAAATTGCGGGTCTCGGCGAGATAGCGCGCGGCGCCCAGCAGCATCGCGGTGTGGCCGTCATGGCCGCAGGCGTGCATCTTGCCTGAAGTCTTCGAGGCATAGGGCAGATTGGTCTCTTCCTCGATCGGCAGCGCGTCCATGTCGGCACGCAGGCCAATCACCTTCAGGCCGCCATTGGCCGGCTTCTTGCCCTTGATGACGCCGACCACCCCGGTCTTGCCGATGCCGGTCACGACCTCATCGCAGCCGAATTCCCTGAGCCGATCGGCCACGAAGGCTGCCGTGCGGTGGACGTCGTAGAGCAGTTCGGGGTGCTGATGGATATCCCGGCGCCAGGCTTGAATGTCGGGCTGCAGGTCGGCGACGCGGTTCACAATGGGCATGGAAGTGTCGGGTCCTTTTTGGTTGTTTCGTCATGTCTAGCATGTTCCCGCGGCTCTTCCCAACACCCGAAAATGCACGCCGGAGCAGCCGAATTGGCACAAAACGCGGCCGGATTGCCACCAGGCTCTCCCGGCGGACTCGTTAATATGATGCGCCTTCGCCTCCTCGCTCAACCAGATGCGAACGCGACGGTGCAGGGTCGAACCGGTCCGCGAAATATTGCGTTTCGCTGGCCACCTGCCCCTCTCGGAACTCCATGATGCTCACTGCGTAAGACGGTATGCCGTCGTAGCTAAGCACGAATTCGGTGACCCAGAGATTGCCCCCGCCGATAATTCGCCGGACCGCAAAACGCTTCTTGTTCGGCTGGACGAACCGGCTCTCTTGAATGTTGCGCCGGCCGCGGATCCGTTCTCCCGATTGCGGATAATGGAGCACGGCATCCTCGCGATAGATTTCATGCTCGACCACAAAATCGCCGGTGTCCGAGGCATCCCAATGGCGCTGCAGCGCAGCTCGCACCGCTTGATCATCCATCTCAACCTCCGATCTGGAGTTCCGGCCTTCGTTAAGGGAGCTTTCAAGTCAAAGCGTCTTGGCCACTTCCGCGCACGCTGTTCGGCTCGATCCACACCCAGCCAGCGAGCCCGGCAAGTGCGGCGCAACTCGCTGGCACCAGCATTGTCGCGCGTAGCGCGCGCTCGAATGCGGCGATTGCCTCCGCACTGGCGCCCACCTGTCCGGACATCACGGCGTTCAGGGCCTCGCTGGTTTGCGCAGGAGTCGTTCCGCTAAGGTGCAAAAAATTTGCAAACAGCACAGCCCCGAGCACTGCAACCGCAAGCAGACCAGCGACTCGCGCCACCGCGTTGTTGACGCCAGAAGCAATGCCGGCATGGACTTTGCCGGCGGCCCCCATCACCGTCGATGTCAGCGGCGGAACGGGAATTGCCATCGCCACGCCCAGCAGGAACGTCGGCGGAAACACGCCAACCCAATAAGGCTGCCTGAGATCGACAACAGCAAGCAGCGCCAATCCGCAGGCCGCAACGATGGGGCCGACAGTGAGCGGCAGCCGCGGCCCCAAACGGTCGGCAATGCTCCCGGCGAATGATGCCCCGAACCCCATGATCAGGGCAAAAGGCAGTAGCGCCGCGCCGGCTTGCGTTGCGGAGTAGCCACCGAGGCGGATCAGGCCGAACGGCAGATAATAGAGCGCGCCTCCCAGCGCGAAGTAGAGCAACAGCGTCAAGGCATTGGTGGCCGAAAAATTGCGTGATCGATAGAACGACAGCGGCATCATCGCCCGCTCATGCAGACGGGCTTCGATCACGACGAACGACGTCAGGAATGCGGCTCCTACTGCGAGGGCGGCCAGCACTGTTTTGTCGCGGAATCCCGACGCAGGAATGGCACTCAGTCCCCATGTAATCGCAGCAAGGCCAATCGCGACTGAAATCGCGCCGCTCCAGTCGAGTTGCTTGGCCTGGGGATCGTTGCTTTCGCAGGCGAAGCGGAGCGCAAGTCCAGCCGCGGCTACGGCGAGCGGGACATTGAGCAGGAAGATCGCCCGCCACGACAACTGATCGACAAGCCAGCCGCCCAGCATCGGACCCGCCGCCATCATCAGTGCAGCGGCGCCAGCCCATATCCCGATTGCACGACTGCGTTCATGCTCGCCGAAGGTCGCCCCCAGCATGGCCAGACTGGCCGGCGTCAACAGGGCGGCCCCGATGCCCTGCATCGCCCGGCTGCCGATCAGCACCGCCATGTTCGGTGCGAGCCCGCAAGCGATGGAGGCGGCGATGAAGACTGCGATGCCGAGAAGAAAAATCCGACGGCGGCCGTAGAGATCGGCGGCTGAGCCGCCGATCAGTACGAGCGCACCGAGCATCAGGAGGTAGGCGTTGACGATCCACTGTGTCGCCGCCGCATCCGCCTGCAGCGCCTGCTGGATCGCGGGCAGCGCAATGTTCACAACCGAGCCGTCGAGGAAGGCCATGCTGGACCCGATGATGGTCGCCGCCAGCGTCAGCCACTTTCGTCGCTGTGGGAGGGCCGCGTCAAAAGCCAGTGTCGCTTCGATGACCCCGGCGTCGCACGGCGGCCGTGTGAATCCAACCATGGGATGCTCGTGAACGGCGGCTAACGCTGATCCTCGCCGCACGCCAGGTTGAAACCTACCATGGAACGTAGCGCGCATCGCTCCTTGGAGGCATTCCCGAACGCTTGCGCACCTGTCCGCTTTGCTCCAGAAAAGTGGCTCGCACACGTTTCGTTCCCTTCCCCGCCTCGACGGGCGGCAAAACAGGTTACCGGGCAACATGCATGCGACGGCTTGAGGGCGATTTCGACTATATCGTGGTCGGCGCGGGCACCGCCGGCTGCATCATGGCCAACCGCCTGTCGGCCGACCCGAAAAAGCGCGTGCTGGTGCTGGAGGCCGGCGGCAACGACAACTGGATCTGGTTTCACATCCCGGTCGGCTACCTCTTCGCCATCGGCAATCCTCGCTCCGACTGGATGTTTCGCACCGAGGCCGAGCCCGGGCTCAACGGCCGCTCGCTCGCCTACCCCCGCGGCAAGGTGATCGGCGGCTGCTCCGCCATCAACGCCATGATCTCGATGCGCGGCCAGGCCGCCGACTACGATCACTGGCGACAGCTTGGGCTCTCCGGCTGGGGCTATGACGACGTGCTGCCGGCGTTTCGGCGGCTGGAGGATCATTTCCTCGGCGAAAGCGAGCATCACGGCACGGGCGGCGGCTGGCGCATCGAGGCGCCGCGGCTCTCCTGGACCATTCTGGATGCGGTGGGCGATGCCGCCGAGCAAATGGGCATCCGCAAGATTCCCGACTTCAACACCGGCGACAATGAAGGCATCAGTTATTTTCACGTCAACCAGAAGCGCGGCCGGCGCTGGTCCGCCGCGCGCGGATTTTTGAAACCCGCGCTGTCGCGGCCGAATTTGCGGCTGGAAACCAACGTGCTGGTCGATCGCCTCGTCATCGAGCAAGGCCGCACCGTCGGCGTGCGCTTCATGCAAGGCGGCGAGATGTGTGAAGCCCGCACCAGGGGCGAAGTGATCCTCACCGCGGGCTCGATCGGCTCGATCCAGGTGCTGCACCGCTCCGGCATCGGACCTGCCGATTGGCTGTCGCCGCTCGGCATCGAAATCGTGCTCGACAAGCAAGGCGTCGGACGCAATCTGCAAGACCATCTGCAGCAGCGCGCGATCTACAAGGTGTCCAACGTGCGCACGCT
>DATEJC010000679.1:0-3663 GCA_035278345.1 Bradyrhizobium sp.
GTGATGACGCCGAGGCAGCCGAGCGCCTTGTGCACATTGCTCTGCACCTCGCCCCAGAACGCGCCATAGCCGACATCGGCGCCGTCGATATCCTGGATCACGGTGATGCGCGGGCCAAAACCGGTGCCGACATATTCATAATAGGCGATGCGGCGCTTGGCCTGCTCGTCCGCGGGCAGGCCCGACTTCAGGACCGAGCGGATGGTCACGGTGCGGGCGTAGCCGACCATCGGCGGCAAATCGGGGAACGGACAGACCAGTTGCTTGGTGGTGTAGCCGATCAGCCGCCGTTCCGGGGCCACGATCTCCATCGCGTTGCAGATCGTCGGGGTATCGTAGCGGCCCAGCGCTTCGAGGACGGATGCGGGCAGCGGGGCGGACTGGGTCACGGCGTTACTCTCCTGATCTTGGCCGGCGTTGGTCGCGGGCTCATGCAGCCATGCTCTTAGCCGAGATCGGGGACGAACCCAACTCGGCTCAAGCTCATGGCTGGTATTTGACGTAGTTCAGTGCAGCCGCTCCGGCCGCTCGTCGGGCGGCGTGTCGGACGCTGGCGCGGTGAAGGTCTGGGTGGGCTCCCCGGTGCTTGCTTCGCCCGCGGGCGCGGCCTGCGCCGCGGCGGCGCGCTCCTGATCCTTGTAGGACTTCCAGCCGAGCGGCAGGCTCGCCAGATACAGCACCGAGCCGATCGACAGGACGTGCCAGGGATAGCCGATCAGGATGGCGATGAAGAAGATCACCGACACGAACACCGGCAGCACCATTTCCGGCGGCACGCGCATGCGCACCTGCTTGCCGGAGAACACCGGCAGGCGCGAGACCATCAGGAACGCGATCAGCAGCGTATAGGCGGCGGTCAGCGTGGCCGGCGGTTTGGAGACGCCAAGGAAGGCGAGATAGATCGGCAACAGCGCGGTGACCGCGCCGGCCGGCGCGGGCACGCCGGTAAAGAAGTTCGCGGCGTAAGGCGGCTTGTTGGGATCGTCGATGGTGGCGTTGAAGCGCGCGAGGCGCAGGCCGCCGGAGATCGCAAACACCATGGCGGCGATCCAGCCGCCATTGTTCAGCTCATGCAGCTGCCAGAAATAAAGCATCAGGCCCGGCGCGACGCCGAAATTGACGAAGTCGGCGAGGCTGTCGAGCTCGGCGCCGAATTTCGACTGGCCCTTGATCATGCGCGCGACGCGGCCGTCAACGCCGTCGAGCACGGCGGCGAACACGATCGCGGCGACCGCCCATTCCATCTTGCCTTCGATGGAAAGTCGGATCGCGGTCAGGCCGGCGCAGATCGCCAGCAGCGTGATGAAGTTCGGCACCAGCATGCGCACCGGGATCGGGCGGAAGCGGCGGCGGCGTCCTTCAGGAGATTTGTAATCCAGCGGCACCATGCCTCAAATATAGCAAGGGCCCGGCCTGTCCGCCATCGGCGGGGGCCGCGGCAAAATCCACCATTACGAATGGTTAATTGGCACGGAACGCCAGCCCGTTATCGCCGAGCCGGAAATCGGCCAAAACCGTCTCGCCGGCAACCGCGGTCTGCCCCACCGAAACCAGCGGCTTGGTGCCGTCGGGCAGATAGACGTCGAGCCGCGAGCCGAAGCGGATCAGCCCAAAGCGCTCGCCGGCGCTGATCGCCTGCCCTTCCTTGGAAAAGCAGACGATGCGCCGCGCCACCAGGCCAGCGATCTGCACCACGCCGATGCGGCCCTGCGAGGTGCCGATGACAAGCGAATTTCGCTCATTGTCCTCGCTCGCCTTGTCGAGCTCGGCGTTGATGAAGGCGCCGGGCCGATAAACGATGCGCTCGATGCGGCCGGTCACCGGCGCCCGGTTCACATGGCAGTTGAATACGCTCATGAAGACGGAGATGCGCGTCAGCGGCCGGTCGCCGAGCCCGAGCTCGGCGGGGGGCAGCACCTGCGAGATCATGGAGACGCGGCCGTCCGCCGGCGACACCACGACGCCTTCGCGCACCGGCGTGACCCGCACGGGATCGCGGAAGAACAACGCACACCAGACGGTCAGCACGGTGCCGATCCAGCCCAACGGCGTCCAGATCCAGAACAGGATCAGGCTCGCCAGCGCAAAGCCGCCGATGAACGGATAGCCCTCGGGATGAACAGGCGGGATTTGCGCACGGATGGAATTGCTGATGGACATTGTTTCTCACTGTGATTGGCCACCCTCGCCGAGCGCGAGAACGGTCTGCACGGGTTACTCTGCAGCGCTCGCCAGCGGATCTTCGATCTCCGGCGGCGCGCGACTCGGCGCCTCGTTCTCGTCGTCGATCTGCGCGAGCTTTTCGCGCGCTGCCTCCGCCTCGCGCTGCCGGTTCCACATACTGGCATAAAGTCCGCCGGAAGCCAAAAGCTGGGCATGGGTTCCGCGCTCGGCGATCTTGCCCTGGTCGAGCACGATGATCTCGTCGGCGGCGACGATGGTGGAGAGACGGTGGGCGATGACGAGCGAAGTGCGGTTGAGCGCGACGCGCTCCAGCGCTCCCTGGATTTCGTGCTCGGTATGGCTGTCGAGTGCGGAGGTCGCCTCGTCCAGCACCAGGATCGGCGGCCCCTTCAGCACCGTGCGTGCAATTGCCACACGCTGCTTTTCGCCGCCGGACAGCTTTAGCCCGCGTTCGCCGACCTGGGTCTCGTAGCCCTTGGGCGAGGCCTTGATGAAGGCGTCGATCTGCGCCAGCCGCGCCGCCTCCTCCACCTCGGCATCGCTGGCGTCCCAGCGGCCATAACGTATGTTGTAGCGGATGGTGTCGTTGAACAGCACGGTGTCCTGCGGCACCATGCCGATTGCCGCGCGCAGCGAGTTCTGCGTGACGGCCTTGATGTCCTGACCGTCGATCAGGATCCTGCCGCTGGAGACGTCATAGAGGCGGAACAGCAGCCGCGATATGGTGGACTTGCCCGCGCCGGAGGGCCCGACGATCGCAACCGTCTTGCCCGCCGGCACCTCGAAGCTGAGACCCTTCAGGATCGGCCGGTCAGCGTCATAGGAAAACCGCACGTCTTCGAAGCGCACATTGCCCGATGTGACCATCAGCGGCCTGGCGCCCGCCACGTCCTTGATCTCGGGATCACGCGCCAGCACGTTGAACATCTTCTCGATGTCGATGATCGCCTGCTTGATCTCGCGATAGACCATGCCCATGAAATTGAGGGGCACGTAGAGCTGGATCATCATGGCGTTGATCAGCACGAAATCGCCGACCGTGTGGGTGCCGTTGCGGATGCCGAACGCGCACATGATCATGGTCGCGGTCAAACCCGCCGTGAAAATCACCGCCTGCCCGGCATTGAGCACCGCGAGCGAGGTGTAGGTGCGCACGCTCGCCTCTTCATAGCGCTCCATCGAGCGGTCGTAGCGCCTGGCTTCGCGCTCTTCCGCGCCGAAATATTTCACCGTCTCGTAGTTGAGCAGCGAGTCGATCGCCTTGGTGTTCGCCTCGGTGTCGGAATCGTTCATCTTGCGGCGGATTTCGATCCGCCATTCGGTCGCGATATAGGTGTAGTACATGTAGACGCCGACCATCGTTGCAATGGCCAGCACGTAACGCCAGTCGAATTGCCACAGCAGCACCGCCAGCAGGAGCCCGACCTCGACGACGGTGGGGATCAGCTGCAGGATCACCATGCGCACGATCACCTCGAT
>DATEJC010000680.1:0-2828 GCA_035278345.1 Bradyrhizobium sp.
CGCGGCTCATCGGACACCTTTGCCGTGCCCGGCCATGACTCGCGGCTGGGGCAGGTGATCTCGAACCTGCTGTCCAATGCGCAGTCGTTTTCCGAGCCGGGCAAGAAGGTGCGCATCATCTGCCGCCGCGTCCGCTCCGAGATCGAGATCGTCGTCGATGACGATGGTCCCGGCATCCGCGAGGATGCGCTGGAGCGCATCTTCGAGCGCTTCTACACCGACCGGCCGCACCAGGGCTTTGGCCAGAACTCGGGCCTTGGGCTGTCGATCTCCAAGCAGATCATCGAAGCGCATGGCGGGCGCATCTGGGCGGAGAACCGTCCCGGACGTGCCGATGAAGACGGCCAGCCGACCGTTGCCGGCGCGCGCTTCGTCGTCAGGCTGCCCGCACAATGACCGAGAAGCCCACGGTGCACGCTTCCGCCGTGCTCGTCGGCGAGCGCGCCGTGCTGATCCGCGGCCCCTCCGGCTCCGGCAAATCGCGCCTCGCCTTCGACCTGATTCTCGCCGGCCGCGCGGGGCAGATTCCGCCGGCCATTCTGGTCGGTGACGACCGTGTCCACCTCGACACAAGCGGCGGAAATCTGATCGTGCGGCCGGCGCCGGAACTCGCCGGCCTGATCGAAATCCGCGGCCTCGGCATTCGCCGAATCGAGCATGTCGGCGAGGCCGTGGTCGGCTGGGTCGTCGATCTGGCGGCGGAGGACGGCGAGCGCCTGCCTGCGGCCGAAGCGCTCACCCTCAATATTTACGGTGTTGAAATACCGCGAATTCCCGTAAATCTACGGTTCACGCCGTTGCCGGTGATTGTAGCGGCGCTAACGACAACCGATGGTACTGGAGCTGACCGACCTTCGGCTGATTGCCCGAAAGGGATTGCTAACCATATAAGCCCCACTATCGCGACGGAATAACACCGGCGCGTCCTCCCGAAGCGGCCCCATTTTTCCGGGACGAATCGCGACGAAGCCCTCTTGCGCCGGGGCTCGGGATGGTCAAAGTGGCGCGTTCGTGCGGTGCACCAAATGCACCCGCGAGGAGTTTCCGGATGATTGGTCTAGTGCTTGTGACCCATGGGCGCCTTGCCGACGAATTCAGGGCGGCGCTGGAACACGTCATGGGCCCGCAAAAGCAAATCGAAGCCGTGACGATCGGTGCGGAAGACGATTCCGATTTGTGTCGAAACGACATCATCGAAGCGGTCAATCGCGTCGATAGCGGCGATGGTGTTGCCATCCTCACCGACATGTTCGGCGGAACCCCGTCCAATCTCGCCATCTCCTGCATGAGCCGGCCCAAGGTGGAAGTGCTCGCCGGCATCAATCTTCCCATGCTGGTCAAGCTCGCCAAGGTGCGCGAAGAGCGCTCGCTGCCCGACGCGATCGCGATGGCCCAGGAAGCCGGCCGCAAATACGTCACCATCGCCAGCCGGGTGCTTGCCGGCAAATGAGCGACGACGCGGCGCCCGCGAACAATGCCGGGGCGGCCGTGCCGCCCGATGCGCTCTCTCGTGAACTCCTGATCATCAACAAGCGCGGCCTGCATGCGCGCGCCTCCGCCAAGTTCGTGCAACTGGTCGAGAAGTTCGAAGCCGAAGTCTGGGTCACGCGCGGCGGCGAGACCGTCGGCGGCACCTCGATCATGGGCCTGATGATGCTCTCGGCCGCGCCGGGCACCACGATCCTGGTTTCCGCCAAAGGCGCCGAGGCGCAGGCCGCCCTCGATGCGATCGCCGCCCTCGTGGCCGACAAGTTCAACGAAGAGGGGACGTGAGCGGGTCTCCGCTGCACCTCGCCCCGCTTGCGGGGAGAGGTCGGATTGCATCGCAGATGCAATCCGGGTGAGGGGGTATAGGTCTATCGACGTTCGGTGCTCGCGGAGAGAGCCCCTCACCTCCCTGCCCTCTCCCCGTAAGAACGGGGAGGGAGAAGATCAAAACGGATTGGTGACAATGCCGCCGTCGGCGCGCAGCGCGGCACCGTTGGTGGCGCTCGAGGCCTTCGAGCAGAGATAGCAGATCAGATTGGCGACCTCTTCCGGCTTGGCGTAGCGTTGCAACAGCGAGGCCGGCCTGCGCTCGGTGAAGGTGCGCGCGGCGAGATCATCGGCGGTCGTGCCCATCGCCTTGGCGCGCGCGGCAAGGCGCGTCGGCACCATCTCGACCCAGGTCGGGCCGGGCAGCACCGAATTGACGGTGACATTGGTGCCCTTGGTCTGCTCCGCCGCGCCGCGCGCGATGAAGAGCTGGGCGGCCTTGGAGAAACCGTAATGCACCATCTCCTTCGGCACATAGACGCCGGACTCGCTGGAGACGAACACCACGCGGCCCCAATCCTTGCTGTCCAGCATCCGCTTGAGATAATGCCGCGTCAGCCGCACGCCGCTCATGACATTGACCTCGAACATCTTCGACCAGTCGGCGTCCTCGATCTCGAAGAACGGCTTTGGCTCGTAGATGCCGAGATTGTTGACGAGGATGTCGACCTCGGGGAATTTCGCGATCAGGCGCGCACAGCCATCGGCGCCGCCGAGATCGAGCGCCGCCGCGTGCAGCTTCGCCGAGGGCGAAGACTGCTTGATGTTTGCGATGGCTTCATCAACTGCCGCCTGCTCGCGGCCATTGACGATGACTTCCGCGCCCATCTGCGCCAGCCCCTTGGCGGTGGCAAGCCCGATGCCGCGCGTCGAGCCGGTGACAAGCGCGCGCTTGCCGCTGAGATCGAGATCCATGCATTTTCCCCGTTTGATTGATGTTTTGTTGGTCCGGCGGCTACTTCGCCGGCGGCACGATGAAAACTTTCCAGGTGATGGCGGGGCCGGGATGGCCT
>DATEJC010000681.1:0-6879 GCA_035278345.1 Bradyrhizobium sp.
TGAAGCATCGAAAGCTCTCGCGCGGGGAGGCAGGCCGCAAGGTGGAGGAGGTGCTGGCGCTGGTAGGCCTCTCCGAATACGCCGATCGCCCGGTCGTAGCACTGTCCGGTGGCCAGATGCAGCGCGTGGCGCTGGCGCGCAGCATCGTCTACCACCCGCAGCTTCTGCTGCTCGACGAACCCTTGTCCAATCTCGACGCCAAACTGCGCCTGCGGCTGCGCGATGATCTTCGCACCATCCTCAAGAAGACCGGCATGACCGCGCTTTACGTCACGCACGATCAGGCCGAAGCGGTGGTGCTCGGCGACCGCATCGGCGTGATGCGCGACGGCAAGCTGCTGCAGATGGGCACGCCCGACGAGATCTATAACCGGCCGGCCGATCTCTTCGTCGCCAATTTCACCGGCGCCACCAACGAGCTTGCCGGCACGCTGGTTGCGCGCAATGGCAAGTTCGGCACGGTGGATTTCGGCGACGGACGCAAAGGCGAGGTCGCACTGCTGCACACGCTCGATGTCAACGACAAGGTCCGCATCGCGCTGCGGCCGGAGAACATCGCGATCGGCGGGCAGGGTGGCGACAACATCTTTGCGGCGCGCGTGATCAACCGCCGCTATCAGGGCACGCAGACGGCCTACGAAATCGATCTGTTCGGCCGCAAGCTGGAGGTGCTGGAACTCGGTACCGCGGCGCGGCACCAGGTCGGCATGGAGACGCAAGTCTTGCTGCCGCGCGAATGCTGCTGGGCCTATCGCGACACTGGGCCGTCGACCTTTGAATAGCCAGCAAGGAGCGCGAACTTTGAAGATACTTATCGCAACCGTGTTGGCCGTTGCGACGGCTTGGCCCGCAAGCGCGGGTCAAAGCGTCAATCTCGTCCTCAACTGGACCCCGGCGGCCGACCATTCAGCCTTCTATTACGCCAAGGCGCAGGGCTGGTACGAGAAAGCGGGCATCGATCTTGCCATTGAGGTCGGCAAGGGTTCCGGCGTCTCTTCGCTCAAGGTGGGCTCCGGCGGCGCGCCATTCGGCATCTCCGACCTTGCGACCATGCTGGTGGCGCGCGGCAAGGGAGCGGACGCGGTTGCGGTCATGAGTATCTATGCCAACACCGGGCAAACATTCTATTGGCTGAAAAGCTATGGTGTCAGCGGGCCGAAGGATTTTGCCGGACGCAAGATCGGCAATCCGCCGGGCGATGCCTCGCGCGTGATGTGGCCGGCCTTTGCCAAGGCAGCGGGCCTGGCATCGGATTCGGTGTCGTTCGTCAATGTCGGACCGACGGCGAAATCGGCCGCGCTGAAGGCCCGTACGGTCGAGATCATCAGCGACTTCTACAATTCGCACGACGTGAAGCTCAAGGAATTCGGCAGCGATCTCGGCGCTCTGAACTGGAAAGACATCGGCCTCAACCCCTACGGCAATTCACTGATCGTCAATGGGGCTTTCCTCGAGAAGAACCCGAAGCTGGTCGAGGATTTTGTCCGGATTACCCAGAAGGCCTACGCGGCCTGCGTCGCCGACTTCGATCCGTGCCTGAAGGCGCTGCTCGATCAGGTCACGGGCCTCGATCGCGAGGAGCAAATCCTGCAATGGGGCCGCATCAAATATTTGATGACGGATGAATTCACGCCGACGAAGGGACTCGGCTGGATCGACGCCGGCCGCATGAAGAGCGACTACGAGCTGGTTCAGACCTATCTCGGCATCGAAAAGCCTTTCGCTGTCGAGCGCGCCTTCAACAACAAGCTGCTCGATCCCGGCATCAAGATGGACGCCAGCAAGGTTGCGAAGTGAGCTTCATGCGCCCGCGCCGAGGCCAAGGCTTCCATAAATGCGCCGCGCATAGGCGCCGAACTCGTCGGTGGTCTTGATCGGCAGCGCCCGCGGGAACGGCAGCTCAATCGGAAAATACTCGGCCATCCGCGCCGGTCCTGCCGTCAGCACCGCGCAATGCGAGGCCAGGAAAACCGCCTCCTGGATGCTGTGCGTGACGAAGATGATGGTCTTGCCGCTCTCTCGCCAGATCCGCAGCATCTCCAGATTCATTTGCTCGCGGGTGAGCGCATCGAGCGCGCCGAACGGCTCGTCCATCAGGATCAGCTTGGGATCATGGATAAAGGCGCGCGCAATCGCGGTGCGCTGCTGCATCCCGCCGGATAGCTGCTGCGGGTACTTGTCCTCGTAGCCGGCGAGGCCAACAAGCTGCAACAGCTCGCGCGCACGTGTGCGGGCCGGGCCCATCGGCAGACCGACGATTTCGGCCGGCAGCAGCACGTTGTCGAGCACGGTGCGCCATTTCAGGAGCAGAGCCTGCTGGAACACCATGCCGATATCGCGCGCCGGATCGAACGGTGTGGCTGCGCTTCCCATCTTCACGGTGCCGCCATCGGCGCCGTGCAGCCCGGCGAGGATTTTCAAAACGGTCGTTTTGCCGCAGCCGGACGGTCCGACGAGGGAAACCAGTTCACCTTCCTGCACGTCCATGGTGACGTCGGAAACGGCCAAAAACTCCTGGCCGGCCGACCGATAGACCTTGCGGACGTTGCGCAGGCTGATGAATGGCTCTTGTCCCGTCATGCCAGCCATTTCTGCAGGTGAGCGGCGACAAAGCCATCGTCGCTGAGATCGGCATGGTCGCGGCAGACCCGGTCGATCTCCTGCATCTGGCCGGGGCTCAGGCCCTCGGCCGGATCGAGGCACCAGATGCCCTGCATCAGACCCTGCCGCCGCAGGATTTCGTGGCAGCCTGCAATGCAGCCGTGGAAATTGTTGGCGACGTCGAAGAAGGCGCTGTTGCAATCGGTCACACGCGCATCGAGCGCCAGCAGTTCGGCCGAGACGGTGTCCTTGTTACGCGCCGCCTTGCAGGTCTCGAACTGCTTGATCGCCGCCGCAGTCCACACCGACCAGTGGCCGAGCAGGCCGCCGCGGATGTGCGTGCGCGTCGTCACGCCATTGTCCCTGAGATCGAAGGGCAGTGTCAGATCGAGCAGGATGTGATCATCGTTGCCGGTATAGAGCGTGATACGGTCGAGCGCACCGGCGGCGGCGACGCCGCGCAGCACGTCGAGGGTGCGGTAACGGTTGAACGGTGCGATCTTGATCGCAACCACGTTGTCGATCTCGGCAAAGCGCCGCCAGAAGTTCGCGCTGAGAAGGACGCCGCCGACTGCCGGTTGCAGATAGAAGCCGACCAGCGGGAATTCGGCGGCGACGGCACGGCAGTGGGCGACGATCTCGTCCTCGGACGCCGATTTCATCGCGGCAAGGCTGAGCAGGCCCGCGTGATAACCGATGCCGCGCGCGACCTTCGCCTCGCTGACGGCCTGCTGCGTTGGACCAGCGAGCCCTGCCACCATCGCCAGCGGCCGTTTGGTCCAGTTGGCGGCGGTTTCCGCCGCAAGCTCGAGGACAGGGCGATACATGCCGACATCACGGATCGCGAACTGGGTGGTATGCACACCTACGGCAAGCCCGCCCGCACCGGCGTCGATATAATAACGCGTCAGCGCGCGCTGATGCCGGACATCGAGGGCGCGATTGGCGTCGAGCGCAAGCGGATGCGCCGGGATCACCGTGCCCTCGGCGATCAGCTTCCGTACTTCGGGTTTGATCTCGCTATGGTGCATGAATGCTGTTCCTATCCAAATTCGGGGCCGGCGACGGCGAACGACGGTTCGACGCTCTCGGCAACGGCGCTGCCGAAACGCATGCGCAAGAAAGGTCGTTCGATGTTCCAGCCGGTGCCCGTCAGTCCATCGAGAAATCTGCTGTGGCTTTGCACGGCGTCGAGTAGCAAGGGGCCATGCTCCGATCGAGCGATGTCGTGGACAAGGGCCAGCGCCTCATGCGGTCCACTCGCAAAGAGCGGTCCGATATGCCGCGCGGTGCGGCCGTCGCGGATCAGCGCCATGGCGCTCCCGCTTCGCACGATGCGTGAGCCGGGACGACCGGAAAATTCCGCGAGCAGTGCATCACGCGCAAATCCCATGGCGTGGAGGTCGCGTGCTGCAAGTGCGGCGAGATCGCACGTCCCGAATGATACCGCTACAGGCGATGAACCGGAATTTTCCAGCCGCAGCCGCCGCAATTCCAGCGCCGGCGCAAAGCCGAGCGGACCGTAAACGGTTGCGCCCGCCGGCGTCGCATCGAGCCAGCTTGTCAGGTTCATTTGCCTTGCGGTGACGAGGCACGCATCGACCAGCCGGGTCGCGATGCCGCGGCGCCGCCAGCTTTCGGTGACCAGCACCATGCTGATCCAGGCGTTGCCGGCCGAATAGGGCAGCAGTGCCGCGGTCGCGACCAACAGGCCGGCGTCGTCACGAACCCCGAAGACGATGCCGCTCGACAGGAAGAACCGCCAGTCGGCCTCATTCTGGTTCCAGCGCGCTTCCGTTGACAGCACGAGCCCTGCAGCCGCGTCGTCCACGCCGAGGCGAACAATGGCGATCTCGTCAGTAGCGGCCATCGCGGACCTCGTATTTGGTCGGCTTGCCGAGGCTCGGCATATCTCGCTTCACCCAATCCGCGGTCCACTTGATCAGCTGGTCGGTATCCACGATGGGCAACCCGAACAGCTTGACCGCCTGCGACGTGTTGGTCAGCCAGGCCGTCGGCTCTTCCTTGCCGACGAGAATGGGGTCCTTACCAAAGTGCTTGCCGAGCTTTGCCGCAAGATCGCGCACCGCCAGGATCTCGTGGCCGCTGACATTGATCGGCGAGGTCGGCGTGTCGCAATGTGCGAGG
Organism: Bradyrhizobium sp.; assembly: GCA_035278345.1. Classification (GTDB taxonomy): domain Bacteria; phylum Pseudomonadota; class Alphaproteobacteria; order Rhizobiales; family Xanthobacteraceae; genus Bradyrhizobium. Next base: position 4,750 of record DATEJC010000681.1, read on the forward strand.
CAACGCAGCGCCTGCGACGATGCATCGCCCTGCCAGATGAAATTGACGTGGCCGAGGCTGACGTCGATGGGCTTGCCCCAAAACACCTTGCTGGCGATGTCGTATAGTACACCGTAACGCATATCGATGGCGTAGTTCAGCCGGAACAGCCGGCCGGGCGTCGAGAACTTCTTCGAGAAGTATTCGAACATGCGCTCGCGTCCGACGCAGGACTGCGCGTATTCGCCAGGCGGGTTTGGCTGCATCTCCTCGCTAGAGCCTCCGCCGTCCACCGGCACGAACGGATAGACGCAACCGGTGGAGAAAGCGACGATCCGCGAGCCCGCAAAGGCCTGTGCGATCAGTGCTGGAACGTGCGAGTTCATCGCCCAGGTCAGTGCGAGGTCACCTTCCGCGCCAAACTTGCGGCCAGCCATGAACATGATGTTCGGGCTCTTGGGGAGCGTACCGATCGCGGCCTCATCGAGCAGGTCGCAATTGATAGTCTCGATGCCGCGAGCCTGCAGCCACTCCTTCGTGCCGGGCTCGCTGAAGCGCGCCACGCCGATCACGCGGCGGCCGGGCTGGGCGGCCTTGGCGAGGCCTGCGAGGGTAGGCCCCATCTTGCCGGCGACGCCGAGGATCATGATGTCGCCATCGACCTTGCCGAGATCGTCGATCAGCGCCTGGCTCGGACGGCACAGCAGTTCGTCGAGCGCGGCGATATCCGGAATTTTCTCGGGCAAGGTGTCGCGGGTGAGCAGCATTTTCCAACCGTTCCTATTGCAGGCGGATATCGCGGACCACGAAAAGCCGTTCGAGGCCGAGCACAAGTCCGTAAAGGGCGACGCCGAGCAGGGTCAGCAGCACGACCGCCATGACCATCGCCGGCGTGTCGAGCGAGGATTGCACCTGGATCATCAGGTAACCGAGGCCGCGCTCGGAGGCGATGAATTCGCCGACGATCGCGCCGGCGACGGCCAGGATGGCGCCGACCTTCATGCCGGAGAAAACGTAAGGCAGCGATCCCGGCAGCTGGATTTTCCGGAATAGCGTCCATCGCGAGCCGCGCAGCGATTTAACAAGATCCAGCAGGTCGGGCTCGACCTCGCTCAAGCCCCGCGCGGTGGTCAGCAGGATCGGGAAAAAGCAGATGCTGAATGCGATCAGGATGTTCGGGAGAATGCCGTAGCTGAACCACACGATCACCAGCGGCCCGAGCGCGACCTTTGGGATCATGTTCAGCGTCACGAACAGCGGCAGCAGCATCAGGGCGATCACCCGCGACCATGTGAATATCACGGCCAGTGCAACGCCGACGAGCGCCCCGAGACAGAAGCCGCCGAGGATTTCGGCCGCCGTGACGGCGGTATTCGAGACCCAGGCGTATTTGGCGGAGCCGAGGGTTGAGAGCGCTGCCAGCGGCGAGGGCAGGATGAATTTCGGTACCTTGAAGGCGTCGACCAGCACCTGCCAGAGCACGATCACGGCGGCATGCACGATCAGGATGATCGCAAATGACCGGGCTGAACGCGTTCCGTCGGCAGGCAAACTGGCACTCCTGAGCATTGCGCGGGCTATGCGGCCGCGGGGCAAAACCTAGCGCGATCCCACCCCACTTTCAACCATCTGGTTGATTACGGCCGCAGCGATTGCATGACGAAATCGACGACGTGCTTGCGCCGCGCCTGCTTCGCCGCCCGGCTGGAAAAGTCCCTGCCGAAGATCGCCGATAGCGTCGGCGTGTTGGAGAAGAAAAAATAGCTGAGGCCCGCGATCGAGATGTAGAGGTGGACGGGATTGATGCCGCGGCGAAACGTCCCGGCTTTCACGCCCTGCCCGAGGATCTTCGACACCAGGCTGACCAGCGGCGAGTGCATGGCTTCCAGCTTGCGGGAACCGCGCACATGGCGGGCGCCGGCTCGGTTTTCGTCGTTGAGCAGCAGGATGAAGTCGGGATGGGCCGCCAAATGATCGAAGGAACTTTCGATCAGCTTGCGGATGGCGGTTTCCGGCGGCAAGCCCTCCAGATTGAGCGTGCGTTCCTGGGCGCGGATTTCCTCATAAACCCATTCCAGTACGGCGAGATAAAGCGCATCCTTGTCGCCGAAATAGTGATAGACCAGTTGCTTGTTGACCCCTGCACGCTCG
>DATEJC010000682.1:0-3257 GCA_035278345.1 Bradyrhizobium sp.
CGGGAGCGAAATCGGTGAAGCGTCGCGCGGTCCTGATCTCGTCACCCTGGAAAATGCCGGAGTAGCGTTCGATCGCCTCCATCAGCGCGCTGGCCTCGCCCTGCTCGGCGGTGGAGCCCTTGCCAAAACTGCCGCCGCTCAGCCCGGACCTGAGCTGATCGACGCTTTGGGCCGGCGCGGAGAAATTGTGGTAGGCGAAAAAATTGGTGTTCATCGGCAGATCGACCTCGATCCGCTCGAGCCGCGTAACCACGCCGGTCAGCGGGCTTACATGCTTGCGGAAGCGCGCCACGGTGGTCCGAGAGGTCACGGTGCGATATCCACCGCTGGTCATGATGAGCTGTCTGCCTTCGGCGATCTCGATGGGCTTCTCCGCCCGGCGTGGACTCTGCAGTTTCTTGCTGCCGCAGGTAAGACATTGCGGGCGTCGCGCGACAAAGTGCTTGGCGATGACCGCGCCAGTCAGATCGAGGCTCGCAATATGATCGCGCAGATCGGTGCGAAAGCCTGAAGCAATCGCTTTGGTGATTTCGACAGCAGCGAAGTGGATGGCGGTCTGTCCAACGCTGTCGTTGACCAGCGGCGACATGGCGACCGGCTGTGCCGGCCCGCGGTCGAGAAATCCCTTGATCTCCCGGTTGCGTATCATGCGATCGAACAGACAGTTCCAGCAGGCGCTCTCGCCCGGCTTGAGCACGGGGCCCACCAGCGGAAACACGCCGGATGGCTGCACCAGCAGCCAGGGCGTCTTGTCGGCCACGCGTGCCCGGTTCATCTCGGCCAGCCGCCGGTCAAGATAGTCGTTCACCAATGTGATCGTGAGTTTGGGCGAACGCTTGGCCATCTGGACGCCGAGCTTGCTCAAGGCCGCGGCAAGCTCCTTGGCGCCTTTGACGTCGATCGCTTCGACCCGCACGGGGCAATTGCGGAGATTCTGCTCCGCGACCTCGATAGGCAGGCCGAGGCTCGCCCAATATCCGGCGACGGCGCCATCGAATGTGTGAGATGCTCCAGTAACGATGTATCGGCGCTCTAACAGCCGCTTGATTGCTTCCTCGATCTTGTCGGCGGGAAAACTCTTCGAAAGCTGGCGAACGATCTCTGGCGCAGACTTTCCATTCTTTCCGATCGCCGTGGCCACCGCACAATAGAGTTCGCCATGCAGGAAGAACTTGCGGTTCTCGGAATAGAGGCAGACCACGCCGGGAGGAAGCACATAGGCGGTGAAGTTCGGCGCGAACCGCAAAATATCCTTGCCGGCCTGCTTCGCAACACGGGTCTTGCGATTGGCTGTCATTGGGTCAGCACGCTGATCCTGCGCCCGTCATTTCAGATCGCCGGCGCACGCCGGGCCGTTCGCCCACCGCATCCGCGCACTCGGCTTGCCCACCGGCATTCTTGATTGGAACACGCTCGCTCGTCACCGGCAAGTCGTCATGCAAGCCGTCCAAACGGGCGCGGCAAACGTTACAACGAAGGCAAAAAATTTGGCCGGGCCCAATCGCGAGCCCGACCCATGAAATCGCGTCTTGTCGATACACAATCAGGATGTGCCGCCACCTAACACCAGCGACAGCGGCCCCACGATGCACAGCAACCTGCGCATGATACCCAAGGCACTCCGATCCCGATCCAGCCAACACCGCAGCCGCCGCAGCCGCCACATCCGCCGCAACCGACGCCGCAGCGGCAGCCTCTGCATCCACAACCTCTGCAGCCTCCGCAGCCACGGCAACCGCCGCATCCCCGCGCGATCAGAACGCGGCTACTGACGTCTTCATTGTCGATGAGATGGAAGGTGGCGAGGCTGACGTCGGCGAGTTCTTCTTCATTGAGCGTCATCACCGGGCCAGGCGCGAAGCTCGTCCGTTGTTGAACGTCACCCGTCGGCACGGCTGATGCCGATGCGCCTCCCGCTAGCGAAAAGGTTAGCCCGGCGGCTCCCAGAGCCGGTACGGCGGTTTTGGCCACTCGCTTCGTTTTCGAAGCTTGCTTCATCCGTGGCATGGTCACATCCTCCAAGTTGCAAGAAGGAGCTCCGTGCAAATGATCCTACGCCCGGCAAACCGGACAGGCAAGATTCACGCACGTACAAAGCGCCGTGAGGCTGAGTCACGTTGCATTCATCTTCATGAACGCTGACGGGGAACCTGGCTTGGTGAAACAACACGTACGCTTCGCTTGGTATGAGCTATTGACCACGGACGTGGCGGCAGCTGGCGCCTTTTATGGCAAGGTCGTGGGCTGGGCCGCGAAAGATGCGTCGACCCCTGAACTCGCCTACACGGTGCTGACTGCAGGCGACGCTCCGGTTGTCGGCCTGATGGGTCTTCCGGAAGAGGCGCTGCGATCGGGAGCAACGCCCAGATGGGTCGGCTACGTTGTCGTCGATGACCTGGATGCGAAGGCCGAGCAGATCAGGCGCCTTGGGGGAACCATCCTGGTGCCGCCGACCGACAGCAATATCGGCCGCCTTTCAGTAGTCGCCGATCCGCAAGCGGCAACGTTTGCGATAGTCACTGGACTGACACACGGCCAACAGTCATTTCGCGGGTTGGACGAGCCCGGGCACGTGGGCTGGCACGAGTTGCTGGCTGAAGACCGGAACAAGGTTTTTGCGTTTTACGCAGAGCTTTTTGGCTGGCAGAAGGCCCACGCCGAAATCGATCCGGCAGACCTGTATCAGTTGTTTTCGGTGGCCGGGCAGACGATCGGTGGCATGCTCACCAAGCTTCCGAGCGTGCCGCAGCCCTGTTGGCTCTATTACTTTAATGTCGAGGACCTCGGCGCGGCCACCCAACGCGTTAACGCGGGCGGAGGCCGGATTCTTCAGGGCCCGATCCCACTGCCGGATGGTTGCGGGATCGTGCGATGTACCGATCCGCAAGGCGCCCTGTTTGCGCTGCAGGGGGGCTGGGATCAGAAGGACACCGAGCAACCCTCCGTCTCGGAACTCGGTTGGTCCACCAGTTGGGGTGGCATTGCTTCAAGGGGCAGGATGGTGCTGCCCAAACCGAAGCGACCCAAAAGCTAGCTGCCGCGTCTGCGGTCAGCACGAGCGATATATCGCCTGCAATGGAGGTGCCAGACCGTACGGAACTCTAACGCTGCGCGCGGTGAGCAATTTGAACCGGAAGAGCTATTTCCCCGATATCTTATCCGCGCACAGGCATGCCGGCAGCAACCCGGACGCATTGTTCCCGACATCCCATAAGCGCATGCCTTGAACGCCGGCGGAAATTTCCGCCGGCGCTTTG
>DATEJC010000683.1:0-11675 GCA_035278345.1 Bradyrhizobium sp.
TGCCGAATGTGCCCGCGATGAACGAATTGCACTTTGCCGTGCCAATGGCAGGCGCCGTGCTGAACGCGCTCAACATCCGGCTCGATGCCGCCTCGATCGCGTTCCAGCTCGATCATGGGGGCGCCAGGATCATCCTGGTCGATCCGGAATTTGCCGGCGTGATCGCCGAGGCGATGACGCTGATGACGGGCCCAAAGCCCTTCGTCGTCGACGTCGACGATGCTTCCTTCACCGGCGGCGAGCGCATCGGCGAGATCGAATATGAAGCGGCCGTTGCGAAGGGCGACCCGAATTTCGTTGGGCGCCGGCCTGCGGACGAATGGGATGCGATCGCGCTTTCCTACACCTCCGGCACCACGGGCAATCCCAAGGGCGTGGTGACGCATCACCGCGGCGCGTACCTCAATGCCGTCAGCAATATCCTTGCCGGCGGGCTCGGCCACCATCCGGTCTATCTCTGGACGCTGCCAATGTTCCACTGCAACGGCTGGTGCTTTCCCTGGACGGTGGCCGCCGCCGCCGGCGTCAATGTCTGCCTGCGCAAGGTCGATCCCGCCAAGATCTTTGAGCTGATCCCCAAGCACGGGGTCACCCACATGTGCGGCGCGCCGATTGTCTACAACACCATGATCAACGCGCCGGGTGCGCCGAAGGGCGCCAAGGCAAATCCGGTGGTCGGCCTGATCGCGGGCGCCGCCCCGCCGGTCGCGGTGCTCGAGGGCGCCGAGAGCATCGGTATCAAGCTCACGCATGTCTACGGCCTGACCGAGGTTTACGGCCCCGCCTCGGTCTGCGCCGAGCAGCCCGGCTGGGATGATCTGTCGCCGGAAGCGCGCGCGCAGATGAAGCGGCGCCAGGGCGTGCCTTATCCGCTGGAGGAATCCGTCACCGTGCTCGATCCCGAGACCATGCGCGAGGTGCCGCGCGACGGCGAGACCGTCGGCGAGGTGATGTTCCGCGGCAATATCGTGATGAAAGGCTATCTGAAGAACGAGAAGGCGACCAAGGAAGCCTTCGCCGGCGGCTGGTTCCACACCGGCGACCTCGGCGTGCTCGACGAGCACGGCTACGTCATCATCAAGGACCGTTCCAAGGACATCATCATCTCCGGCGGCGAGAATATTTCGTCCGTCGAGGTCGAGGATGTCCTCTACAAGCACCCGGCCGTGCTGTTCGCCGCCGTCGTCGCCAAGCCCGATGCGAAATGGGGCGAAGTGCCCTGCGCCTTCATCGAGTTGAAAGAAGGCGCGAAGGCAACGGAAGCGGAGATCATCGCCTATTGCCGCACCCAGATGTCCGGCTTCAAGACGCCGAAGGCCGTGGTGTTCGGCACCATCCCCAAGACCTCGACCGGCAAGATCCAGAAATTCCTGCTGCGCAACCAGATGGAGTCGGCCAAGGCTATTTCGGCCTGATCAGCCCTGGGGCGCGGTGATACAACAACCATCGCACAGCGGAACGCAGGGTTACCGCAGCACGGTCATTGCCGCCGCATGCCTTGGCATTATCTGGTTCGGCGATGCGGTGATCTACGTCGTGCTTCCGCTTTATGCGGCGGCGTTCGGCTGCGACGCGCTGATGGTCGGCGTGCTCCTGTCGGTCAACCGCGTCGTCCGCATTTTGGGCTACGGGTGGGTCGGCCCTCTCGCGCGCGCCTACGGCTCGAACGTGCTGACCGCGGCGGCGTGTGCCGCGGGCGCGCTATCGACGCTCGCTTACGGCGTCCTGAGCGGATTCGTGTTGCTCTTTATCGCGCGGATGCTTTGGGGCGCGGCATGGGGCGTCATCAACCTCACCATGACCGCCTATGCCTATGGCGACGGACAGCGCGCCGGCGTACGGATCGGGCTTGCCCGCGCCATCAGCAGTGTCGGGGCCTTTGTTGCGCTGGTGGCTGTCGGCCCGCTTTGCATCGCCATCGGCCCACACCGGATGTTCGTGCTCTATGGCCTGATTGGACTGATCACGATCCCGCTCGCCTTTCTCCTGCCGCCATTGCGCGCCGCCGCAAGCGACGCGAAGACCGTCCGGCGCTGGACGCTGACGCCGCTGAACGCGCTTTTCTTCGTGGTCTCCTTTGGCGCTGACGGCGTGCTGGGCGCGACAATATCGGTGCTGCTCGCCGAATTCATGCCGATGACATCGGCGATCATCGGCGCAGGACTGCTGCTGGCGCTGCAGCGCCTGATCGCGATCGTGCTGGCGCTGTTCAGCGGTCCGCTGACGGATCGGCTGGGAGCGCAACGATTGCTGCTGCCTTGCACGCTGACGATCGCCGCAGGCTTCGCCGTGATCGCCACTGGCCACGTCAATTTCGGAACTGTCATCGTGATCCTGGCGCGCGCGCTCCTGGGGACCGCGGGGCCGGTTCTGGCCGCCGAAAGATCGACCGACCGTATCGCCGCGCTCGCCTCCTATGCGACATGGACCGACGTTGGCCTCGCCGCCGGCGCCTTCTTCGGCATCATCGGCATTGCCGAGATCGGCTACGCCAGCAGCTACGCGCTCTTGGCCGTCTTGCTGCTCGCGACTGGCCTGTGGCAATTCCGGAGCTTGGGCCTGCGATAGATAGGGATTCTTAGCCCGTGCGCCGTTCGACCGGCGGATAGTATTGCGGCGCCTCGGTCCGGTCGTACATGCCGTAGTCGCGCATGACCTCGAACACACGGACATACTCCGTCGTTGGATCGCCAAACAGCCGGGCTCCGAATTCAATGCCCGACTGGGCGTCGGGCAAGTCCACCACATGCGCGAAGTGGCCTTCGCGATAGACGCTCGCGAACGCATCGCGCCGCCAATCGGTCTCTGCGGCAAGTTTGGCGCTCTTCGATTCCGCCGCCAGCACATAGGTCGGTTGCCGCCGCGCCGGATCGTTGTAGGGCGTGCGCCGTTCCGGCTGCCAGGCCGGCTTCCCCGGCCGCGCTTCGTGGATCACCTGCGCGATGCGGATGCGATAATCCGCGAAGACCCGCTCGCGGCCGAGCTCCTGCACCTTGTGATGCTGGCCATGGACCCGCCAGGCCGTGAGCGCACCCTCGTCCTGCCAGATCTGGTAGGACAGCAGCAGGTCTTCCCGCGACAGGCTCCTGAACCGTTCGATGGAGAGACAGCCGCCTGTCGCCTCGAGCGCAGGCTTGAGCGACGCGGCGAGGTCGAGATACTGGTCGCGATGGCCCGGGCGGGTCTGAACTTCAAAGAACAAGCCGATCATCGACGCGCCTCCGTACCCGTTGCTTATTTCGCGCTCTCCAGCGTCAACTGCATGCCGTCATAGGCCGGCACCACGCCCTCCGGCAGGCTCAGCCGCAGCACCTCGTAGTCGAGGTCGGAATGCATGTTGGTGATGACGGCGCGCTTGGGCTTGAAACGCGCGATCCAGGACAGCGCGTCGTCGACGGAAAAATGGCTGGGATGCGGCGCGTAGCGCAACCCGTCGACGATCCAGAGATCAAGGTTCTCCAGCGCCGGCCAGCTTTCGGCGGGGATGTCGCTGAGATCGGGCGTGTAGGCGGCGTTCCCGATGCGATAGCCGAGGGCCGGGATATTGCCGTGCTGCAGGCTGAAGGCGGTGAGCGTGAGCGCGCCGCCCTTCCCCAAAATCTCCTGGCTTTCGCCGGCTTCGATCGAGTGCCGGGTCAGGATCGGAGGATAGTCGCTGCCTTCCGGCGAGATGAAGCAATAGGAGAACCGCGCCATGATGTCCTTGGCGGTCGACTGGTTGAAATAAGTCGGTATGCGCTTGCGCTGATGCAGCACCACCGAGCGCAGATCGTCGATGCCATGGGTCTGGTCGGCATGCTCGTGGGTGAGGAACACGGCATCGAGGTGATCGACATTGGAGTCGATCAGCTGCTCGCGCAGATCGGGGGAGGTATCGATCACGACGCGGGTGATACCGTTGCCTGAATTGCGCTCCGCCAGCAGCGAGCAACGGCGGCGGCGGTTCTTGGGATTGCTGGGATCGCAGCGCCCCCACCCCAGCGCCGGGCGCGGCACGCCGGCGGAGGAGCCGCAGCCGAGGATCGTCAGCGTCAGCGTCATGCCGCGGCCTTTGCCGCCGGCACCTTGGAAAACAGGCGGAAGAAGTTTTCCGTGGTCTGCCGCGAGATTTCCTCGAAGGTAACGCCGCGGGCCTCCGCCATCACGCGTGCCACCTCGACCACGTAGGACGGCTCGTTGCGCTTGCCGCGATGCTTGCCGGGCGCCAGATACGGAGCATCGGTCTCGACCATGATCCGGTCTGCCGGCAGCTCGGCGGCGAGCGCGCGAAGCGCCTCCGACTTCTTGAAGGTCAGGATGCCCGTAAACGAGATCGATAGGCCGAGGTCGATCGCCTTCATCGCGAGCTCGCGTCCGCCGGTATAGCAATGCAGCACCGCCTTGAACGGTCCCTTCGCCACCTCCTCCTCGAGGATGCGGCCGCAGTCTTCGTCCGCCTCACGGGTGTGGATCACCAGCGGCAGGCCCGTAGCGCGCGCCGCCGCGATATGGGTGCGGAAGCCCCGCGCCTGCGCCTCGCGCGAGCCGTATTGATAGAAATAGTCGAGCCCCGCCTCGCCCAGCGCGACGACTTTCGGATGTTTTGTCAGCTCGATCAGCTCAGCCGCGGCAATGCCGTCTTCCTCGTCGGCCTCGTGCGGATGCGTGCCAACAGAGCAATAGACGTTGGGAAAGCGCTCGGCGATCGCGAGCAGCGCCGCCTGCCGCCTGACCCGCGTCGAGATGGTGACGATGCGCCCGACGCCGGCCGCTTCCGCACGCGCGACAATGGCGTCGAGGTCCTCGGCAAAGTCCTTGAAGTCGAGATGGCAGTGGCTGTCGACGAGCATGTTCTACTGGCCGTCGGTTGGCTCTTTCGGCTCGATATAACGCGGGAACACGCCGACAGGTGCCGGCAGCACCGTTCCCGGTGCGATGCGCTTGGCGCCGCCCAAGGCTGCAAAGTTGCGCTCGCCTGGGGGAATACCGAGGCTGTCGAGCAGCTTGTCTGCGGAGGCCGGCATCACCGGCAGCGCCAGGATCGCGATCTGGCGCACCACTTCGGCGGTGACATAGAGCACCGTCTTCTGCCGCGCCGGATCGGTCTTCGCCAGCGCCCACGGCGCCTCGCCCGCGAAATAGCGGTTGGCTTCGGCGACCACAGCCCATACGGCGTTGAGCCATTGATGGATCTGCTGCGTCGCCATCGCGGTGCGCGCAAGGCCGATCATGCCGTCGGCCTGCGCCAGGATCGCCTTGTCATTGTCGGAGAATTCGCCGGGCTCCGGCAGCCGGCCTTCGAGCTGCTTTGCGATCATCGACAGCGAGCGCTGCGCGAGATTGCCGAGGTCGTTGGCGAGATCGGCATTGATGCGCGCCACGATGGCTTCGTGGTTGTAGTTGCCGTCCTGCCCGAACGGGACCTCGCGAAGGAAGAAATAGCGCACCTGGTCGACGCCGTACTGCTTGGCGAGATTGAAGGGATCGACGACATTGCCGACCGACTTCGACATCTTCTCGCCCCTGTTGAACAGGAAGCCGTGGGCATAGACGCGCTTCTGCACGGGCACGCCGGCCGACATCAGGAAGGCCGGCCAGTACACGGCGTGGAAGCGGATGATGTCCTTGCCGATGATGTGCACATCCGCCGGCCAGTAGCGCCAGCGCGGATCGCCCTCGTCGGGGAAGCCGACGCCGGTGATGTAATTGGTCAGCGCGTCAACCCAGACATACATCACATGCTCGGGGTCGTTCGGTACCTTAACGCCCCAGTCGAAGGTGGTGCGCGAGATCGAAAGGTCCTTCAGCCCGCTTTTGACGAAGCTGATCACCTCGTTGCGCCGCGAGTCCGGTCCGATGAAATCGGGCTGGCTCTCGTACAGATGAAGCAATTTGTCCTGATAGGCGGACAGCCGGAAGAAATAGCTCTTCTCTTCCACCCACTCGACGGGCGTGCCCTGCGGGCCGCGGCGCACGTCGTCTTCGCCGACAGTCGTTTCTTCCTCGTCGTAATACGCCTCGTCGCGCACTGAATACCAGCCGGCATAGGTGTCGACATAGATGTCGCCATTCTGTTGCATCCGGTTCCAGACCACCTGCACCGACTTGTGGTGCGCGGGCTCCGTGGTGCGGATGAAGCGGTCGAAGGAGACGTTGAGAACCTCGTCCATCTCGCGGAAACGCGCGGCATTGCGATCGGCAAGCTGCGCCGCCGTCATGCCCTCGCCCGCGGCGGTCTGGATCATCTTCTGGCCGTGCTCATCGGTGCCGGTCAGAAAGAACACATCCTTGCCGTCGAGCCGCTGGAAGCGCGCCAGCGCATCGGTCGCAATCGCCTCATAGGCGTGCCCGATATGCGGCTGGCCGTTCGGATAGGCGATGGCTGTCGTGATGTAGAAAACGTTGCCGCGCGACGGAGCCGCGACGGGTGCGGCCTTTGCGACGGGCGCAGGCTTCGGCTTCGGTGTCGCGGGCTTCGCGGCCACCTTGGGCACCTCTGGCTTAGGTGCAGCGGGCCGCGGCGCTGTCTTCCTCGCTTTCGGCGCAGAAGCTGATTTGCGGACCTTCGCCTTCCTGGCTGATTTCTTGCCAGCCTTCTTCGTGGCCTTTTTCGCAGGCCGCTTCTTCGCCGCCTTCTTCGTCTTCCTGGCCACCACGAATTCCTTTGTCGTCCGAGACGGGCGTGTTGTGAGAACGATTCGCTTGAATTAGCGTGTCGCTTCCGCGAGCAGCGAAAACACCGAGAAAACAAACGGCTTTCGCTCGAGATTGTAGTCTGCGGTATCGCGCGCCGTGCGGGCGATCTTTTCCCATACCTCCGCCAGCCGTGCAAGGCGCGGCAGGTTCGCATTGGCGTCGGAATCATTGCGCAAACGTTCGCTGATCCAGCGCTCCACACCGTCGACGAAGGCCGCGAGAGCCACGCGGTCACTGAGCGGAAGCTGCTCGCCGAGCGCATGCAATTCGCGAAGATCAACCTGCGGCAGCGTCGCCAGCAGCGCGGCGGTGCGCTGCTGCAGCTTCAAGGCATTGCCGCCGAGCAGCGTCAGCGTGTGCGAGACGCTGCCCTCGGACGCCGCCGCCGCCTCGCGCAGCGCCGGATCGTCCGCATCCAGATCGCTGGCCGCAACCGCGGCGCGGATCACGTCGTCCGTCGCCAGCGGCCGCAACGGCAGCTTGCGGCAACGGGACAGGATGGTCGGCAGCACCCGCGCCGGCGCGTGGCTGACCAACAGGAACAGCGATTGCTGCGGCGGCTCCTCCAGAATCTTCAGCAGCGCGTTCGCCGCATTTGGATTGAGCTCGTCGACCGTATCGACGATGCAGACGCGCCAGCCCTCCACCGCGGCGGTTGAGCCGAAGAACGAAATCGTCTCGCGCGTCTCGTCGACCGTGATCACCGTGCGCAGCACGCCGCGATCGTTCAAGCCACGCTCCAGCACCAGCAAACCGCCATGCGCGCCGGCGGCGACCTGGCGCGCAACGTGATCGTCGGGATCGACATCCAGCGTCTGCGCGCGCTGCACGGCGGGCGCCTGCGCATGACGATGGGCCAGCACGAAGCGCGCCATGCGGTAGGCCAGCGTCGCCTTGCCGATGCCCTGCGCGCCGCCGATCAGCCAGGCATGCGGGATCCGCCCGCTGCGATAGGCATTGAGCAGCGCCGTTTCCGCCTCGCGATGCCCGAACAGCTGGCTGTTCTCGCGCGGATGTTTGACGGCAATCTCTTCTGCGGTCTTGCGGGCGCTCATGCCGAGGACGTCGCCATCGCGAACAGATGGTCGCGCAATGCGGTCCACACTTGCGCAGCGACGACATCAGGAGTGGGCGTCGCATCGATCAGGACGCATCGGTCCGGGTCTTCCGCCGCGATCTGGCGATAGGCATCGCGCAGGTCCTGATGGAACTTGATGTCCTCGGATTCGAACCGGTCCGGCGCGCCCGTCCCGCGCCGCGCCGCAGCCCGCTTCAGGCCGATCTCCACGGGGACGTCGAGGATGATGGTCAGGTCCGGCTTGAGATTACCGATGGTGACGCGCTGCATGGCGTTGAGCACGCCGGGCGCGACATTACCGAGGCGGCCCTGATAGGCGCGCGTCGAATCCGAGAAGCGGTCGCACAGCACCCAGGTGCCCTGGCTGAGCGCCGGCTGGATCACCGTATGGACATGATCGTCGCGCGCCGCGGCAAACAGCAGCGTCTCGGCATCCGGCCCAAGCAGCTTGCCCATCCCCGACAGCACGAGATGGCGGATGATCTCTGCGCCCGGCGAGCCGCCGGGCTCGCGGGTGACGATGGCGCGAAGTTTTGCTGCGGCCAGCCGATCCGCCAGCAGCTTGATCTGGGTGGACTTGCCCGAGCCCTCCCCGCCCTCGAAGGAGATGAACTTGCCGCGTCCGCCCGGGCGCTTGACTGAAGCTGCCTCGCCCATGGTTACAGCTTTGCAGCGCTGGCGCGGAACACGCCGATAACGAGTTCGCTCGCGCCATCGATGGCGCGGCGCATGGTCGAGCCGGTACCGACGGCTTCGGCAGCATAGACCGGCGCTTCCATGGCGACATTGGCGCCGCGCCAGACGCGGACGATGCCGACCTGTTGGCCTTCCTTGATGGGCGCCCGGACCGGGCCGTTATAGACGATGCGCGCGATCAGCTTTTCGCTGCCGTTCTTCGGCACCATCACCTTGATCGGCTCGCGGCTGGCCAGCTTTACAGAACGGCTATCGCCGCCAAACACCTTGGCGTAGCCGACATACTGGTTCTCGGCGAACAGCGTCCGCGTCTCGAAATTGCGAAAGCCCCATTCCAGCATCTTCTTGGCTTCCTGGGCGCGGTCGTCGGGATCTTCCAGCCCGTTGACCACCACGATCAGCCGCGTGCCATTCTGCACGGCCGAGCCGACCATGCCGTAGCCGCCTTCCTTGGTGTAGCCGGTCTTCAGCCCGTCGGCGCCGTTCAGCGAGTTGAGCAGCGGATTGCGGTTCTGCTGGCGGATCTTGTTCCAGGTGAATTCGCGCTCGTTGAACAGCTTGTAGAATTCAGGAAAGTCGAGGATCAGATGCCGCGCGAGTTTCGCCAGCTCCCGCACCGTCATCTTGTTGTTGGGGTCGGGCAGCCCGCTGGCATTGCCGAAGGTCGATCTGGTCAGGCCGAGCTCGCGCGCCCGCTTCGTCATGTAGTCGTTGGCGAACATGCGCTCGTTGCCGGAGATGCCTTCGGCGAGCGCGATGCAGGCGTCGTTGCCGCTCTGGATGATGGCGCCATGCAGGAGATCGTCGACCGGCACCTTGCTGTTGATGGCGGCGAACATGGTCGAGCCGCCGGAGGGCGCGCCGCCCTTGCGCCAGGCGTTCTCGCTGATGCGGAATTCGTCCGTCAGCTTGACCTTGCCTTCCCTGATCGCATTGAAGACCACCTCGACCGTCATCAGCTTCATCATGCTGGAGGGCGCGCGCAGTTCGTCAGCGTTCTTCTCGAACAGGATGCTGCCTGAGGTCGCTTCCATCAGGATCGCGGTCGGCGCATCGCCGTCAAAGGCGTGCTCGTCCTTCTTGGCGCCCTGCACGCTGTTGTTGGCGGCATAGACCGCCCCGCCGGAGGCGATGGCCAGCGCTAGGGCCGCCGCCGCGAGCCGCCGCCAGGCGGGCTGGCCCACCCGGAATCCGAGCAAAAACGAAGGTTTGGCGGCCATTGTTCAGGTCCTTGCGGAGCGGCGTTCTAACAGTTGCAGGAGGCAGGAACAACACAGCTTTTGCCGGGCATGCAGCGGCGCTGATCGACTTCCCGAAAAAGCTAGTACAGCCCGCGACCGCTCAGGATCTCGCGCGGGCCGCGCGGGTCGATCGGCGCATAGGCCGTGGGCTGCACGGCGAAGCGCTCATCGTCCTCATACGAAACCGCGCGCGGATTCTCCGTCACGCGGCCGCGGGAGCGGCGCGAGGCCGACATTTCCGACGTCGCGTTGATCGACGCATAATCGGCCGAGGTGTTGCCGAGGCTGTAGGGGCGCCCCTCCGGCATCGGAACATCGCCCCGGATCGCCCGGCCGCCGGATGGCAGGTCGGGCACGAACGGCCGGGCGGCGGCGATCCGCACGGTGGACGGCGCCGGCGCCGGGGTGCCGGTGCGCAAGGTGGCCAGCAGCTGGCGGTCGTCGGTGCCCTCGAGCGGCGCCCGGCCGACATATTCGACCCTCACCCTGGCGACGCCATTGCTTTTGAACTCAAGCAGTTCGGCGGCCTTGTTGGAGACGTCGATGAGGCGGTTGGCGTGATAGGGCCCGCGGTCGTTGACGCGAACGATCAGCGACTTGCCGTTCCTCACATTGGTCACCCGCGCATAGGACGGGATCGGCAGGGTCGGATGCGCCGCCGTCAGCGCGGTCATGTCGAAGACCTCGCCATTGGCGGTCAGCCGGCCGTGGAAGTCATCGCCATACCACGAGGCCAAGCCCTCCGCCCGGTAGTTCGGATCCTCTTCGGGAACGTAGACCCGGCCGGCCACCGTATAGGGCTTGCCGACCCGGTAGGTGCCACCGCCCTTCGGCACGGGGTCGCCGAGCGCCACCACGCGCGGGCTCGAGGACACCCCGTATTTGGGATCAACGCGCCGGGCAAATTTGTCTTGGGAAGCGCAGTTGGCCAGCATCAGGCATGTGACGGCGACAGCCGCGCCACGCGCCGCCCGGACCACCGGATCTGACCGCCGAATCCCCATCGCCCCAAACTACCATTCCACCTGGCTGCGCGCTCGAATTCGCGCCGGCTGCAGCCAACAAAAACCGATGCAGCCCACCTCCGCATCGGATGGTGACGATAACGCAACGCGAAGGCGGCGGAAATGGGGAGAGCCGCCCCGTGGTGAATCAATAGTTGCCACACTTTCCGTTGCAATACGGGGCTTTCCTGTCTCGCTTCCGGACAGTGTGTTGCGTCAAAACCTCACTCCGGCCCGATCTGATTTGGCGGCTTTGAATCTTTTTGACTGTGCAGCGCGGCAGTCGTTTGGTCGTACGCGGGCGGGAAGGAAGTATTGCAATGATCGAGACGGTGACAGCGGTTTTGGGTTTGGTCAGCGCGGGCATTTTCCTGGCGCATGCCTTCGACGGCTATCGTTCCCGGGCCTGAAGACTGCCAAGGCAAGCAAGCGACTGCACGTTCAAGAAGCCTGTTCGGACATCTTTAATCAATTCGGACCAGCATCGAGAGTGGCAGGTGTTCCATGCGAAACCAAGATGCAGTTTCCAGCGGGTTTTTGGCGCTGACCACGGCAAGCCTCGTGTTGCTGTGCTCCAGCCTCCTGGCCTTCGCTTTCGCCTGATGCCATCGGGCTGGACCCGCAGCCGGGTGGCCCCGCATCATCTTCCCTGGCCGATCCCATAGCTTCGCCCGGCGTCGGGTAGCATCGGATATGACCGTAATCGTTCCCGGGCACGCGGGTTCGCATTGCCTGCCGAGCCCGGCTACGATAAGCGACAGCAACCTGACTGGAAGGGTGGCCGAGTGGTTTAAGGCACCGGTCTTGAAAACCGGCGTGCCTGCAAGGGCACCGTGGGTTCGAATCCCACCCCTTCCGCCACCGCTCAGTTTGTCCGGCCCGGACACATAGGTAACGGAACGTACCTAAGACATGGGTGACAACCTCGTGCCGAACGGGTTGTCGAGGGGTTGCAAGGTTTTCTGCTCCAGATCGATGAAG
>DATEJC010000684.1:0-4729 GCA_035278345.1 Bradyrhizobium sp.
AATCGCTGCAAGGCCTCATCAGGGTCGTTGATCGCCTCGGCATCGAAGTTTGCCGCCCTTGTACGGGCGACGATTTCGTCCTGGGTTAACTGAGCGTGGGTGGCAGCGCCCTGGGACGCCGGTTCAAAGATGAAGATCTTCGATGCGCCCGCAAATACGTCGTCGTAGGCCGCGAGAGCGGCCCGGTTGCGCCAGGTGAACGTATGTGGCTCGAACACGACGATCAGCCGCCGTTTGGGGAAGTGCAGTTTCGTGGCGGCGATGGCGCTTCGGGCCTTTTCGTAGGACGAACCAAAGCCCTCGTACACCGGCACCTTTGATGCGGGCGAGAGCAATTCCATGCGGCGTTTCACGCCCTGGAAGGTGGTCATGCCGGCTCTCAGTTCGCTTGCGGACAGCAGCTTCCGTTCCAGCAGCATGGCGCTGACGCCGACGATATTCTCGATGTTGTGATCGCCGAGCATCCGCGTCGAAAGACGGATGATCTTCTCGCTGCCGCACACCAGGTCGAAGCCTGTTTCTGCGCCGCGCTCGATGTCGGCGGCGTGCCAATGCGCCTTGTCGTCCAGCCCGTAAAACACGACGGCGCAGGAAATATTCCTGGCGAGGGCGCGCGCGTGAGGCTCGCTGCTGACGACCAGGAGCCCATCGGATGGCAGCGAGGCAAGCAGCGTTTGGAACGGCGCGAGATAATCCGCGTGCGTCGGAAATACGTTGATGTGGTCGTGGGTCGCCGAGGTCAGCAGGACGTTCTTTGCGTTGTAGAGAAGGAATTTCGACCGGTCGTCCCAGTTCGAGGCGGGATACTCGTCGCCTTCGAGGACGAATGTCGGCCCCTTGCCGCGATGCGCGTGCGTCGCAAGTCCGTTGGTGATCTCTCCGATGAAATAGCTCGGGTCCTTGTTCGCGCTCGTGAGGCACCACGCCAGCAATGCGGTGCATGTCGACTTCCCGTAGCTTCCCACCGCGACGATGGTCTCTGAACCGGCGCTCATGTCATGCAGCAGGTCCGCAAACGAGCGAACCGGCTTTCCGCTTTCCATCGCGGCGCGAACTTCCTCATTGCTCTCCGGCAGCAACTTGGCGTTCTTGCCGATCACGATGACGTCGGCGTCATCGGGGATGTTCTCCTTGCGGTATCCTGCGGCGAACGGGATCTTTTCGTTGCGCAGATAATCGCTGACCGGCGGGTAGAATCCCTCATCGGACCCGGTGATCTGCACGCCCATTTGCCGCAGCAGCAGCGCCGTCGCGCTCATGCCTTTGCCGGCGATGCCTATGAAATGCGCCTTGGAATAGTTCATCTGTTCCTCGAGCGAGTTCCGGCGAGGTTATCGCGGCTCGCCCGAGAACGCCTGCCGCAGCGCGGACAGCCGGTCAAGGGCCGCTTGCGGCAAGGGGCCTTTCTCAACCGCGGCCAGCGCATCCTCGAACTGCTGCGGCGTCGCCATGCCGACCAGAATCGTGCCCATCGCCGGATGCGACAATGCAAAGCGCGTGGCGGCCTCGGTCAGGCTTCCGGCAAACCCCTCCTGGACAAGCGGCATGAGCCGGCGTGCACGATCAATGTCGGCATCGTAGCGCCTTGCCGAGCCGATCGGCTCGGGCGCGGGACTCGCAATCGGATGACGTTCGGCCGAGCCCGACAACGCGCCGCCCGCCAGCACGCGAATCCCGACCACGCCGACGCCGGCCGCCTGGGTGCGATCGAACAGGCGCCGATAATCCTGCGCCGGATAATTTCCCGGTAATGTCTCGCCTGCGGAAGGATTGAGCATGTTGTAGACAATCTGTGCGCTGTCGAACGCGCCGGAATCGATCACCTGATGCAGCGCCGCGGTGTCGCCGATCGCCGAAATCCCGAGGAAACGGATCTTGCCCTGCTGGCGCAGGCGCTCGAACGCTGGCACCACCTCATCCAGCACCTGCCGGACGCTCAATGCCGAACCGCCGCCTGCCTCGGTGATGGGATTGTGCAGATGAAAGATGTCTATGTGATCGAGCTGCAGCCGCGAGAGGCTGCCTTCGAGCGAGGTCACGATGGCGCCGGCGATGCCTCCGGCCTCGCCCGGCGGCACCCGGACCTTGGTGCCGACGATGACATCGGCGGGCTTGAGCTTCTTCAGGACACGGCCGAGGTTCCTCTCCGACTCGCCGTCGCCATACAGCACCGCCGTATCGAAATAGTTCACCCCGGTCGCGATCGCGCGTGCAACGGTACGTTCCTGGTCGGCGGGGTCGCCGCGCACCATGATCCCGCCCACTGCGCCGCATCCAAAACCCAGCGCCGAAACTTTCAATCCCGTGCGACCAAAGATCCGCATCTGCATCGCTATTTCCTCCGGCCGCTGGCGCGCGTCCGCCTTACTGCACATGCACTTCGACGACACCGATTTCCTCGAGCGCGAACCGATAGGCGGCTGGCTGTTCCGGAAATACGGTCTTCATCACGCTTCCGGTCATCACGACCTCGCCTGCCCTCAGGCTGACGCCGCGCGAGGCAAGCTGCGTCGCCATCCAGGCTGCAGAATTGAAGGGATGGCCGAGAATGTCGCGGCCGTGGCCTTCGCCGATCGCGACGCCGTCCTTGCTGGCGCGGCCGAGCACGGCCTGAAGATCAGGCCATTTCGTCACAAATTCCGACAGGACGATGCCGGCGTTCCAGGAATTGTCCGCTACCAGCGAGCGAACGTCGAGGCTGGAATAGTCGGCGCTGCGATCGTCAACGAGTTCGATCGCCGCGCAAACGCCGTCGATGTGAGGCGCGATCGTCCCGGCGGTCCATGGCCGGCCGGTGACCGGCAGGTCCGACTTGATGCGCACGGCGATTTCGAACTCAAGGCCCAGCCGTCCGAAATCCGCGCGACGGACGCTTGCGCCCGATCGGTGCACGCGCTTTGCGAGCACGACGCCTCCGATCGGGTGGTCGATGCCGCAAAATGTCTGCATCGTGGCCGACGTCAGTCCGACCTTGTAGCCCACGGCGTCGCCGTGCCGGTTTTGCAGCAGGGCGACATATCTGTCCTGGATATCGTAGGCGTCCGATACCGTGCCGGGCCCGTCCGGCGGACCCAACGTCCTGAAGCGCGCGTTGGCCTGATGTTCGCCGAGCAGCAGTTCGGCCGCGCGCCGCGCCGCGTTGTCCTCCATGGAGCTTCTCCTTTTTTCGCCATTCGGCGGGCTTTCCGCCGAACAGTCAAGGTGCACCGCGGCAATGCTGGAGTGCGTCTGTCCCCACGTCATTGCGAGGAGCAAAGCGACGAAGCAATCCAGCTTCCTTGCTCGCCGCCAAGGAAGCGCTTCGCTTCGCTCGCAATGGGACGGACGGAATTTACCTCGCCTTCGGCCGCATCGCCTCCGGCGTGTCCGGCTGCGCCAATGGATGCGCCCTGGCAAACTCCGGCAGCGCCATTGCGGTCTCGAAGATGCGCTTCACCGTCGGCCAGCGGTCGAGGCTCATCTGCAGCATCCCGGCGACGGTGCAATGGCCGACCATGCAGATGTCGGCCATGGTGGGCGTATCGCCGTGACAGAATTTTCCGGTCTCCTTGCTGCCAGCAAGATGGCCTTCCAGCGCCGTCAGCGTCTCGATCACCCAGTGCCGCCGCCAGGCGGCCTGCTGCTCGTCGCGCAGGTTGAGCTCGCGGTCGAGATAGCGCCGCACCCGCGGTGTCAGCAGCGGATGGCCTTCGCAAGCCACCATCAGCGCCAGTGCGCGTACCCGGGCGCGACCCTCGGCGTCGGAGGGAAGGATCGGCGGGGAGGGATGCGTCTCCTCGAGATATTCGAGGATCGCGACCGACTGGAACAGCGTGGTGCCGTCGTCCTCCACCAGCGCCGGCAGCGCCATCTGCGGATTGATGCGGCGATACTCGTCGGTGCGATGCGCATCCGCATCGAGATCGACGAACACGACCTCGGCCGGCAGATCCTTCAAATTGAGCGCGATGCGCACCCGAAAGCTCGCCAGCGATCGCCAGAAGGAGAAGAATTTCATGAGGCTCCGTTTCACCTCTCCCCGCAATGCGGGGAGAGGTCGGATCGCATCGCAGATGCGATCCGGGTGAGGGGCAGCGCTAGATAGAGCGAGCCTAACTATAGCTCCCTCAGATTCGAAAGTCTTGAATGTCGCGTCGGAATGAAGACCGTGATTGCGGAGACTCCCCCTCACCCGGATTGCATTTCATGCAATCCGACCTCTCCCGCAGGCGGGGAGAGGTGAAGAAGTTACCCCGCGCCGACGGCCTTCTTGCGCCAGGCAAGATGCACCGCGCAGGTGCAGCCGGGCGGATGCGACGCCAGCTCCTTGGACGACGCCAGCTCCTTGGATGAAGTGTCGTTTGCGGGCGCGGCGGCCGGCGCCTCTTTCGGCATCGCCACCTTCACCGCGCGGTCGGTCGCGGATTGATCCTGCGCCGGAATGTAGTTGAGGATCGGCGCCAGCCAGCGCTCGACCTCGGCCGCCGTCATGCCCTTGCGCGCGGCATAGTCCTCGACCTGGTCGCGCTCGATCTTGCCGACGCCGAAATAGAAGCTCTCGGGACTGGAGAAATAAAGCCCCGACACCGACGAGCCCGGCCACATCGCAAAGCTCTCGGTCAGCTTCACGCCGGCGTTCTTTTCCGCATCGAGCAATTCGAACAGTGTCTTCTTCTCGGTGTGGTCGGGCTGCGCGGGATAGCCGGGCGCGGGTCGGATGCCCTGATATTTTTCGAGGATCAGGTCCTCC
>DATEJC010000685.1:0-10112 GCA_035278345.1 Bradyrhizobium sp.
TTGCGAGCGAAGCGAAGCAATCCAGCTTCCTTCGCTGCGACAAGAAAGCTGGATTGCTTCGTCGCTTCGCTTCTCGCAATGACGGCACCTACGCGTCAAGCTCCTCATATCGCCGGAATATCCCCTCCTCGTTGAAGGGAATGCGCCGCTCGCTGGCCAGATACGCCTTGATGTTCGGCCGCGCGGCGACGCGGTCATGAAGCTCGAGCAGCCGCGGCACCTTGCGTTCGAAGGCTTTCATGCGCTTGGGAAAGGCGTAGCGCAATCCGGCGATGATCTGGAACAGCGAGAAGTCGACATAGGTCGCCTTGCGCCCGGTGATGTAGGGACTGCCGCCCTCCTCCATCAGCTCCTCGAAATAGCCGAGATATTTCGGCACCCGATCGTTCCAGAATTCCTCGGTGCGTTTCTTCGCAGGCGCGCGCTGGTCCTCGTAGTAGAGCGAGGGCCCGAGCGGATGATGGGTGTCGTGTATCTCCAGCACGAAGTCGGCGATGGTGAGCTGCAGCTGGTGCACCCACAATTTTCCGGCTTCCGCCTTTGGCGCGAGCCCATGGCGCGCGCCTAGATAGAACAGGATGTTCGCGGTCTGGCCGATCACGAGCTTGCCGGCTTTGAGGAACGGCGGGGCAAAGGGCGGCGTGCCCTTGCGCACCTCCGTCATCCGCATCATCACCGACATGCCGTCGCCGTGGCGGGCGACGTCGTCATAGGCGGCGCCGGCATCTTCCAGCGCAAGCCGGACATATTCGCCGCGTCCCTGGATCATGGGCCAGTAGTAAAGCTGGTAGCGCATCGGCCGCCCCCTCGCATGCAAAGGATGTAGTTCCGCTCCGTGAAACTACATCCTTCGCCGTCAACGCGCCAAGGCGGGGTCAGTTCGCCGCAAAGCAATAGAACAGCCCGTCGCCGCCGGTCGACTTTAGGTCGTTCTGCGAGCAGCCCCCATCAGGCCCGCGCGAGGGATGCGAGGTATTCCAGGACTTGGAGGCATCGTCGTCGCGCAGCCCCCGGCGGTCGAAATGGCCGACCATGGCTGCGCCTTGCGTGCTGCTCGTCCAGTTCTTGCACGTGCGGTCGTCGCCGGCGGCAAAGGCGGTGCCGTCCGCCTGCGATCCCGTCAGCACGTCGTGGCGGTTCGGCGTGTCGCCGCTGCCGTTGACTACTTCGCCCTTCTCGGAAAGCGCGGTCTGCTTGGTCAGGTTGTTGCTTGCGCTGTGAAGGTCGGCGACGTCCTTGGCGACGATGGCGCCCTTGGCGTTCTGCCACGGCCCCTTGCCGATACGGTCCCTGGCGTTCACTGCCGGCTGGCCGTTGGCGGCCTGCGTTGACAGATAAGCGCGCCAGACCTTCGGCGCACCGAAACCCGAGGCCTGCGCCAATGTCTGACAATGGTTATCGGCGCCCGCCAGACCACCGAGATTGCCGCCATTGCCGACGCCATGGCTGGTGAGGAAGAAACTGGTCCCAGCCGATTGTGCTGATGCCGGCGGCGCGGCGATGACGGCGAGTGCGAAGATCGGCGAAGCGAGTTTGACGAGCGCGCGCATGAAGTTCCTCCCAATTGTTCTTGTTGGACTGCAAGCGGATCAACCCATCGCGGGCGCCATTATTCCGCCTCCGCAACGCGAGGTGGCACAAAACAAAAGCGCCGCGGCAAAACCGCGGCGCTTGCATGTTGTTCCCTGGAGCGGCGATCAGCTGGTCTGCTGGATCGCCGAGAGTTCCCAGTTACCGCCACGTTGCCGGACGAAGGTCCAGACTTCCGTGACCTCGGCCGGCTGATCGCTGCCCGCAATCATCTGACCGTTGTTACGGTCGAAGGTCTTGTCGACCAGCGAGAAGCGCATTGCGACGGTCGCGTAGTCGGCATCGCCCTCGCGCCAGGACTCCGCAAGATCGCCCTGCAACAGCTTGACGGCGGAGACCTTGTTGACCGCGTTGCGCGCCTTGTTGTCGGCGAGGTCGCGGGCGAAATAGGAGACCATTTCGGGGGTCGAGAGTCGCTCGAGCTTGCCGACGTCCTCGTCCGACCAGGCGGCCTGGATTTCGCCGAGGAGGCGCTCGAAGGCCTCATAGTCCTCCGGCTTGATCTCGAGCGGCGGTGCGCTCGAACCAAGGCCAAAGCCCATGGCGCTCCGATAATTGGCCTGCGAGCCCGGCGTGGGCGCGGGACCTGCGCCGGTGCTGGCATAGGCCGGAGCATGGCGACGCTGCCACCACGACATCGCGAGCCGCACCACCAGGATGATCAGGCCGATCTGCAGGATCAGGCCGAGGATCGAGGCGAAGCCACCGAGGCCGGAGAACAGGCCGCCGCCAAACAGCATGCCGAGCAGACCTGCACCGAGGAAGCCTGCGGCAAGGCCACCGAGCATGCCCATGCCCGGACGATTGAAGAAGCCGCCGCCGGTCGCCGCCGGCGCGCTCGGGCTGCCCGGCTGGGTCATGGTGCGGTTCATGGGTTGCGCGGCCTTCGGCGCCGTGGTCGTGGACGGCGGCGCGGAATAGGTTCGCGTGCCCCGAGACCCCGAGCTAGAGCCGCCGCCGACGCGGGCGTCGGCGTAGGAGGCCGCGATCACGGTGGGCAGCGCCAACGATAGAACGACGGCGATCGCCTTGATCATGCCGCGCGTACGCTGGGTGAATTTCATCGGTTTTTCCTTTGGATTCCCCGGCATGGGGAAAGCGCCCTTAAGATGGGCAGGGCTGCCTAAAAGAAAAGCCAATAAAGGGAACCGCGGCTGCGGCCCTCGGTCGCGGGGTGTGACGATTTCGCCCATAATCCCCGGGGCTTCCAGCATCCAGACCCGTCCTGCTCAACGCTACGACGCCGCCATGGTTTCCTTCACTGCGGCCACCAGCTGCGCCAGCGTGAACGGTTTCGGCAGGAACGCGAATTGCTGGTTTTCCGGCAGGCTCTTCTCGAAGGCGTCTTCGGCATAGCCGGACACGAAGATGATCTTCACGCTCGGGTTCTTGGCGCGCATCTCCTTCAGCATGGTCGGGCCATCCATCTCCGGCATGACCACGTCGGAGACAACGAGATCGACGCCACCCTCCTTCTCGGCGAGCGCCTCGATGGCTTCAACGCCGTTGGCAGCCTCGATCACGCTGTAGCCGCGCGAGCGCAGGCCGCGCGCGTTCAGCGAGCGCAGGCCGTCTTCGTCCTCGACCAGCAGGATGGTGCCCTGGCCGGTGAGATCGGGCTTTGGCTTCGCCGCATCAACCGCCGCACCATTGCTGGCCTGCGGTTCTGGTTGCGCTTCAAGTTCGGGCCTGTGCCGCGGCAGGAAGATGTGGAATGCGGTGCCCTTGCCGGCCTCGGAAGAGACATAGACGAAGCCGCCGGTCTGCTTGACGATGCCGTAGACGGTGGAGAGGCCGAGACCCGTGCCCTTGCCGACCTCCTTGGTGGAGAAGAACGGCTCAAAGATCTTGTCGATGATCTCCACGGGAATGCCAGTGCCGGTATCGATCATGTCGATGCGGACGTAGTCCGCCGCCGGCATGCCCTTGTAGGAGAGCTGCGCCGCCTCGTCGGCCGTGACATTGCCGGTCCGCGCCGTCAGCGTGCCGCCGTCCGGCATCGCATCGCGCGCATTGACGGCGAGATTGACGATCACCTGCTCGAACTGGGAGACGTCGACCTTGACCGGCCAGAGGTCGCGGCCATGCACGAGGTCGAGCTTCACCTTCTCGCCGATCAGCCGGCGCAGCAGCATCGTGAGGTCGCTCAAGGCATCGCCGAGATCGAGCACCTGCGGCCGCAGGGTCTGGCGGCGCGAGAACGCGAGCAGCTGCCGCACCAGCGTCGCGGCGCGGGTCGCGTTCTGCTTGATCTGCATGATGTCCTGGAACGACGGATCGGTCGGCTTGTGCGCGTTGAGCAGGAAGTCGTTCGCCATCATGATGGCGGACAGCACGTTGTTGAAGTCGTGCGCGATACCGCCGGCGAGCTGGCCAACCATCTCCATCTTCTGCGACTGGTTGATCTGGTTCTCCAGCGCGCGGCGCTCGGTGGTCTCCAGCAGATAGACGATCGCAGCCTCGGTCTCGCGATCGTCCTGCTCCACCGTGGTAACGAAGAACTGGCCCCAGCGTTCGCGCGGGCCGTCGAGCATCGCCTCGACCGGCGGGATGTCGCCCTGCCCTTCGGCCGCCCGGTTGATCGCCGCAATCAGCAGCCCGCGGTCGCGTGGATTGACGGCGCGGAAGATCGATTTCGACGCCGCGCCATCGCCGCCGATGCTCTGCGCCAGTTTTGCAAAGCGCGCATTGGCACGCACCACATTGCCGCCGCGGTCCACCGTTGCGATCGCCATCGGCGTATGGTCGAAGAAGCGCATGAAGCGCACTTCGGCGGCGCGCTGCGGATCGACGGAATGCTCGTCGCGGGCGCGGCTGATCACCAGCGTGCGCGAGGCGCCCGGCGCGCCGTCGGCGCCAAAGGCGAGCTTGTGGTACAGCCGCGCCGGCATGGTCTTGCCGCTGCGCATCCGCAGGTCAACGTCAAGCACCTCCGTCTTCACCTCGCCGGGCACCGGCACGATCGAGGTGAGCAGCGCCGCGCCGTCGCCGGAGACGATATCGGTGAGCTTCAGCCCGCCGGAACCGATCTCGGCGAGGTCATGGTCGAGCCAGTTCGCCAGGGTGGCGTTGACATAAGCGATCTCGCCGGCCGGATTGACCGAAAAGAATCCGCACGGCGCGTGATCGAGATACTCGATGGCGTGCTGCAGTTCCTGGAATACGTCCTCCTGGCGCTCGCGGTCGCGGGTGATGTCGGCGATCGACCACACCGCGTATTTCGCCGTGCGCTTGGCATCGCCCAGCGGACGCACCCGCATGCGCAGCCAGCGGCCGTGGCCGCCGTCGGTGCCGGCGATGCGGACCTCCTCCTGCTGGCGCTTGCCTTCGCGCGCAGCCTTCAGCAGGCGGAACACGGCTTCGGAGACGTCGGGATTGCCGATGAAGACGCGCTCGACCGGGCGGACGTCCTGCGGGCTGGCGGCGCCCGTCAGGGTCAGATACGCCGCATTGGTATAGACCACATGGCCGCGCGCGTCGGTGACGGCGAGCCCGTCATTGGCCTGGTCGGGGATCCGGCTGACGATGGGATTGTCGGCGGTCCGATCGGCGAAGCGGATGATACCGGCGGCAAAAGCGAACAGATTGAACAGCCCAACCATGGCCAGCACCGCCAGCAGGCCGAGAATATAGGGCTGGGCGTGGGTGCGGCCGAGCGTCATCAGGGCCACCGCGGCCCCGACCAGGGCGGCGGCCACCAGCAGCACCAGGATGATGCTGCCCCGCCGCGCCGGCTCATGGACGGCGGCCGGCTCGGGCGGAGATTCGTTATGGGTCTCGGCGGACATATAAAGAGACACGAGCTAGCGCTTTCGCTGATTCATTGAGTGCCTGAATCGGACCGGTAAACGCAAGCCCGTCAGGCGGTTATTCGGTGTTTTACAAGTACTTTGCGGCCGAAACCTCTACAGCCGCGAGGAAAACCCGCGTTTGAGCCGCATCACGAAGCCGATGATCTCGGCGACTGCATGGTAGTGCTCGACCGGAATCTCCTCGTCGACGTCGACGGTGGCATAGAGCGAACGGGCCAGCGGCACGTTCTCGACGATCGGAATGTCGTGCTGCTTGGCGATCTCCCGGATCTTGAACGCGACGTTGTCGACGCCCTTGGCGACGCAGACCGGCGCGGCCATGCCGCGGTCGTAGGCCAGCGCCACCGAATAGTGCGTCGGGTTGGTGATGACGACGCTCGCCTTGGGAACCGAAGCCATCATGCGCTTCTTCATCCGCTGCTGGCGCAACTGCCGGATGCGGCCCTTGACGTGCGGATCGCCTTCGGACTGCTTGTACTCCTCCTTCATCTCCTGCAGCGTCATCTTCTGCCGCTCAAACCACTGCCGGTACTGGAAGAAATAATCGGCGACCGCGACGGCGGCGAGCATGGCGACGACAGCACCCAGGAGGTGCATGGTCATGCCGGTGGTGACGCCCATCAGTGCGACGGGGTCGAAATGCACCATGGCCTCGAGGCGGTGGCGCTCCGGCCACAGCACCAGGGTCATGACCGTGCCCAACGCGACCAGCTTGAACAGGCCCTTGACGAAATTGGCCACCGCCTGCTTGCCGAAGATGCGCTTGAAGCCGGCGCCCGGCGATATCTTGTTCAGCTTGGGCTTGAGCGTTTCGGTCGACCACACCAGGCGATGCTGGATCATGTTGCCGGCAATGGCGGCGAGCATCAGCATCAGGAAGGGGACGCCGATCGCGACGATCAGCGCGTATTCGATGTTCTGCAGCAGCGCCAGCAGCCCGGGCCCGTCGGTGCGGATCATCCAGGAATTGGCGATCAGATTGCGCATTGGCGTGAGGATGCCGCTGCCGATAGAGCCCGAGAAGGTCGACAGCACCAGCGTGGCGCCCGCGATGATGAACCAGGTGTTGACCTCCTGGCTTTTCGCTACGTCACCCTTTTCCAGCGCATCGTCGAGGCGTTTTTGGGTTGGGTCCTCTGTGCGCTCGGTATCGTCCTCTGCCATCGATCACCTCATCTGAGCGGCGTGAGCTGGTGCATCACGCCGATGAAGTAGTCGATGAAAGCTCCCATCAGCGCCGATATGACGAGGCCGAGGACCAGGAAGCCCGCGAGGATCGAGAGCGGTACGCCGACGAAGTAGACCTGCATTTGCGGCATCAGCCGGGCCAGAATGCCGAGCCCGATATTGAAGACGAGGCCGAACACCAGAAACGGCGCCGAGAGCTGCATGCCGATCTTGAATGCCGCAGCGAAGGCGCGTGTCGCCAATGCCGCGACATCGCCGCTCGGAAAGACCTCGCCGGGCGAGAAAATGCGGTAGCTCTCGTTCAGCGCGGCAATGACGAGGTGATGGCTGTCGGTGGCGAACAGCAGCGTCAGCCCGAGGATGGTGAGGAAGTTGCCGATGAGCAGGCCCTGCTGGCCCTGCGTCGGATCGATCGCGGTGACGAAGCCAAGGCCCAGTTGCTGCGCGATGACCGAGCCCGCCACCTGCAGCGCCGCCAGCGTCACGCGCGCGGTTGCGCCCAGCACGATACCGACCACGATCTCGTGCAGCATGAGCACCAGCAGCGGCGTCAGCGAACTCATATCGACATGATAGGCCGAGCGGTGCAGCGGCAGGATGATCAGCGTGAGCAGCAGCGCGATCGAGAGCTTGATGCGGGTCGGGATATTGGTCTCGCCGAATCCCGGCAACAGCATCACCATCGCGCCGATGCGGGCAAACACCAGCATGAAGGTCGCGGCGAGCGCGGGCAGGACCGAGATGTCGACACGCATGACTCATGAAGAGTGCATCATCCGCCGATGATTCGCGACGATATCCGCATCATGTGGCCGTGCATGGAATCGGCCATGAACGGCAGGGCCAGCAACAGCGTCACGAATATCGCGATGATCTTCGGCACATAGATCAGCGTCTGCTCCTGGATCTGGGTCAGCGCCTGGAACAGCGACACCACGACGCCGACCACCAGGCCAACCACCATCAGCGGCGACGACACCACAACGATGGTCCAGATCGCATCGCGCGCCACATCGAGGGTTTCGGGGCCGGTCATTTCAACGTTCCTTCCACAATCCGCTTACCCATTACACCGTCATTGCGAGGAGCGAAGCGACGAAGCAATCCAGCTTTCATTGCTGAGGCAAAGCTGGATTGCTTCGCTTCGCTCGCAATGACGGCTTTAACCATTCTCACGTTCCCTCAAATCGGCATCCGCATGATGTCTTCGTACGCCTGGATGACGCGGTCGCGCACCGAGACCAGCGTCGAGACCGCGACGTCGGTTTCCGCTACCGCCGTCACCACGTCCATCACGTTGGCCTTGCCGGAAGCCATCGCCACGCTCTGCGCATCCGATTTCTTGCCGGCCTCGACGACGTTGCCGATGGCGTCCTTGAGCAGCGCGCTGAAGGAAGGGCCGCCGGTCTCGCCGCCCTTGCCGGGGCCGGGCTGCTCGATGATCTTCGCCAGGCTGGCGTAAGCGTTGGCGGCGACTGTCGGTGAAGCCATGTTTCAAACTTTCCTGTTCAGGCCTTGAGGATGTCGAGGGTGCGCTGGATCATCCGGCGCGTCGCGCTGATGATGTTGAGGTTCGCCTCGTAGGATCGCTGCGCCTCGCGCATGTCGGTCATTTCGACCAGCGGATTGACGTTGGGATATTTGACGTTGCCGGCCGCATCCGCCGCCGGATTGCCCGGCTCGTTCTTGACGCGGAAGGCGGTCTGGTCGGTGCGCACCCGGCCGAGCGTCACGACCTTGGCGTCGAGCGTGCGGTCGAGCGCGGAGGTGAAGGACGGTATCTTGCGCCGATAGGGCTCACCGCCCGCGGTCAGCGCCGTCGAATCGGCGTTGGCAATGTTTTCCGAGATCACCCGCATGCGGCCGGCCTGCGCGCGCAGACCGCTGGTCGCGATGCTCATGGATTTCAAGAAGTCGCCACCGTCATTGGCCATGGTCCGCTCCCTTCATTCCTAGCGCTTGCCGATCGCGGTCTTGATAAGCCCGAGACTGCGGCTGTAGAGCGAGGTCGCCGCCGCATAGTCCATCTGGTTGGCGGAGACCTTCAGCATCTGCTCCTCGAGATTGACGGCGTTGCCGGCCGGCCGGGTCTGGAACCCGCTCTTGCCGCCGTCATGCTTGAAACTCGGCCCGGGGTCGGAGGAACCCATGTGGCTGGTGCTGGTGCGCGCCATGGCGAGCGTGGCCATGCCGCCGACGTTTCCTCCCTTCTGGTCGAACTGGGGCTCGACCAGGTCACGCGGCCGGAAGTTCGGTGTCGAAGAATTGGAGATGTTTTCGGCGAGCACCCGCTGCCGCTCCTGGTGCCACTGCATCTTGGTGCGCAGCGCCGAGAGCATCGGCAAATCGTTAATGGCCATCGGCCTTTCGCTCCCCCGTTGCCCCAAGGCGGGACGCCCGAGGTAGGCAGAATTTGCCGCTCTTATGGTTAACAACGGGTTAAAAATCGGCGCACGAGAGGGTGCACAGCGCAAGAGTCCGCATAGTTGCGGCAAAGCAAGCGCATTTTCGCCACGAAAGCTGCGTTAACCAGCAATGGGCAATGCGCGACCGCCGATCAGAAGTCGTTTTGGTTCAATCGATTCTTGGTCTATTACTGGAGCGGGCGGCAGGTTTTTGCCGTGGGGAATTAAGGAATAAGGCTGATCTCGGGCGCCAAAATCGCCTGATGTGGCTCGCTTAGTTGTCCGCGTCGGGCGAGACCGGAGCTTGTGAAAGGCCAGTTGGCCGGGGACTTCCATGTCGTCAACGATTACATTCTTCTTCGCGTTCGTAGCCGTCCTCGCCTTGATCGGCGGAGTTGCCTGGCTGGTCCGGCGATTCGCCAACAACCGCCTTGGCGCCAACACCGCCCGTGGACGGATGCCTCGGCTCGCCGTGATCGACGCCGCCGCCGTCGACGGCCGCCGCCGCCTGGTGCTGGTCCGCCGCGACAACATCGAACACCTGATCATGATCGGCGGCCCCAGCGACCTCGTCGTCGAAACCAATATCGTTCGCGCCATGCCGCAGCGCGACCAGATCCCGCAGCGTCCGGGCGCCGGCGAAGCGCCGCCGCGTATCGCGCCGCTGCCCGATGCAGCCTGGGAAGGCGAACCGGTCCGTTCCGAGGTGTTCGACCATGTCGAGCCCGCGATGCCCGAGCCGCCGCCGCGTCCGCCGCGCCCGTCCTTTGCCGACGAGGCCCGTCGCCGTGCGCCGATGCCGCCGCCCCCGCCTCCGCCAATGGAGCGTTCGTCCGATCCGCTGGCCGGCTTTGCACCGGAGCCGATCGGCGGCCGCGCCGAACCGCTGCCGCCGCGCATGCCGCGTGGTGAGCCGATGATGCCGCGCCCCTCGCGTTCGGTCGAGGCGCCGAAGGCGCCGGTCCGCGAGCGCGCCGTGGTTCCGCCGCCGCCTCCCCCGCCACCCGCTCCGCCGCCGGCTGTCTCGGCCGACCAGAACCTTGCGGAGATGGCGCAGCGTCTGGAAGCCGCATTGCGGCGGCCGGCCGGCGACAATGTCGCCCCGCCGGTGCAGCCG
>DATEJC010000686.1:0-3289 GCA_035278345.1 Bradyrhizobium sp.
CCGCCGGCCCCGCGCGGCATGCCGCAGATCGAGGTCACCTTCGACATCGACGCCAACGGCATCGTCAACGTCTCGGCCAAGGACAAGGCGACCGGCAAGGAACAGCAGATCCGGATCCAGGCATCCGGCGGCCTGTCCGAAGCCGACATCGAGAAGATGGTCAAGGACGCCGAGGCCAATGCGGCCGAGGACAAGAAGCGCCGCGAGGCCGTCGACGCCAAGAACCATGCCGACGCGCTGGTGCATTCCACCGAGAAGGCGCTGGCCGAGCATGGCTCGAAGATCGCCGAAGGCGAGCGCCGCGCCATCGAGGACGCTGTCAGCGACCTCAAGGAAGCGCTGAAGGGCGACGATGCCGAGGCCATCAAGGCCAAGACCAATACGCTGGCGCAGGCTTCGATGAAGCTGGGCGAGGCCATGTACAAGCAGCAGGCCGAGGGCGAAGCCGCGGCCAAGAGCGCTGCCAAGGATGACGTCGTCGACGCGGAGTTCACCGAGGTCGACGACGACAAGAACAACAAGAAGTCCGCTTAAAACGGGCTGGCGACCATGACCCCCACGCCGGAGAGTTCGCAGCGCGTCTCGAAGGATGGGGGTCATTTTTCGTTAAGCCGAACGCTGCATCTTTTCAAACACGTCCCCTGAACGGGACGGCTGCGAATTCGGAACCGACCGATGTCCACCAAGCGCTGCTATTACGAGACCCTGGAAGTCGACCGCACCGCCGACGACGGCAAGCTGAAGGCGGCCTTCCGCAAGCTCGCGATGAAGTGGCACCCGGACCGCAATCCCGGCGATGCCCAGAGCGAGATCAAGTTCAAGGAAATCAACGAGGCCTATGAGGTCCTCAAGGACGGCCAGAAGCGCGCCGCCTATGACCGCTTTGGCCACGCAGCGTTCGAGCAGGGCGCCGGCGGTGGCGGACCCGGCTTCGGCGCGGGCTTTGCGTCCTCCTTCTCCGATATTTTCGAAGACCTGTTCGGCATGGCGAGCCAGCGCGGCCGTGGCGGCCGCGAGCGCGGCGCGGACCTGCGCTACAACATGGAGATCACGCTCGAGGAAGCCTTCCAGGGCAAGACCGCGCAGATCGAGATTCCCGTTTCCGTCACCTGCGAGTCCTGCTCGGGCACCGGCGCCAAGGCCGGCACCAAGCCGAAGACCTGCTCGCATTGCGGCGGCGCCGGACGCATCCGCCAGGCGCAGGGTTTCTTCACCCTGGAGCGCACCTGCCCGGGCTGTCAGGGCCGCGGCCAGATGATCGAGGATGCCTGCGCTTCCTGTTCTGGACAGGGCCGCGTCTCGCGCGAGCGCACGCTGTCGGTCAACATTCCGCAAGGAGTGGAAGACGGCACGCGCATTCGCCTTGCGGGCGAAGGCGAGGCCGGCATCCGCGGTGGTCCGCCCGGCGATCTCTACATCTTCCTGTCGCTCGCGCCGCACGAGTTCTTCCAGCGCGACGGCGCCGATCTGCATTGCCGCGTGCCGATCTCGATGGTGACGGCCGCGCTTGGCGGCGAATTCGAGGTTCCTACCATCGACAAGGGCAAGACGCGGGTGAAGATCCCTGCCGGCACGCAGTCCAATCGCCGATTCCGCATTGCATCAAAGGGCATGCCGGTGCTCCGCTCGCGGCAGACCGGCGACATGTATGTGCAGGTTGTGGTCGAAACGCCGCAGAATCTGACCAAGAAGCAGCAGGAATTGCTCTCGGAGTTCGAAAAATTGTCGTCCGGCGCGACCCAACCGGAATCCGTCGGATTCTTCTCCAAGGTCAAGGACTTCTTCGGCAACCGCGCCAGTCCATGACGTTCACGCCCGCTTGACCGTCAGGCCATCCGCCTATACGTCAATATGACTGTTTTCTGACATTCCCCGCTTAATTGCGGTCCCGCCTGGTAGCGAAATGCCATTGCAGTCGTCCGCGCGTGCGCTGAAGAAGCCTCTTCGTCTCGACGACGAGGTTCGTTTTCTTCGATCATGGATTGAAAAGCCGCTGCACATGGGCGCAGTCATGCCGTCGGGCAAGCTGCTCGCGCGCACCATGGCGCAATATGTCGACGTCGACTCGGATGGACCTGTGGTTGAACTCGGCCCAGGCACCGGCGCGATCACCAGTGCGCTGATCGATCAGGGCGTCGACCAGAAGCGCCTCGTGCTGGTCGAATACAATCCCTCCTTCTGCTCATTGCTGCGCGACCGCTATCCGCAGGCGACCGTGGTGCAGGGCGATGCCTATGCGCTGCGCGACTCCCTGGGCGAGGCGCTGAAAGCACCGGCCTCCGCGGTAGTGTCCGGCCTGCCGCTGGTCACAAAACCGATGCTGATCAGGCTGAAACTGATCCGCGACGCGTTTTCGGCCCTGTCGCCGGGCGCGCCCTTCGTGCAGTTCACCTACTCCGTGGTCCCGCCGATCCCGAAATCGCTGCCCGGCGTGTCCACAGAAGCCTCCGAGCGGATCTGGATGAACCTTCCGCCCGCCCGGGTCTGGGTGTATCGCAAGCGTTAATCCGCCCGGCGCCGGTCGCGACGGGACCCATCCTGATCGCGAATTCAAGAGATGGCCGCGCTGAAAATCCTCGTGATCCCGGGATCGCTGCGAACCGGTTCGCTCAATGCGAAGCTGGCCGCGACCCTTGCGCATGAGCTGGTGCAGGCCGGCGCGGACGTGACGCGCATCTCGCTGTCGGATTTTCCGCTGCCGATCTATGACGGTGATCTGCAGGCCAAGTCCGGCGTGCCGAAGAACGCCCTCAATCTCAAGCGCATGATGGGCTCGCACCAGGGCGTGCTGATCGTGACGCCCGAATACAATTCCTCGGTGCCGGCGCTGGTGAAGAACACCATCGACTGGATCAGCCGCGTGCAGGATCCGCATGAGACGCGCGGCCAGGTGTTTCGCGAGCGCGCCTTTGCGATTGCAGCGGCCTCCGGCGGCCGCGCCGGCGGCACGCGCGCGCTGGCGGCGCTGCGGCTGATCCTGACGGCCTGCCGCGCCGCCGTCGTGCCGAACCAGCTTGCGCTGTCGTTCGCTGAAGATGCCTATGACGACAAGGATCGCCTGAAGCACGCCGCCGATATCGAAGCGGCCGGCGCCATGGTGCGGCAGTTGATCGAATTCTCCCAACGCATGATGTGAGGTGACATGCAGCCTGCAAAGATCGCTCCCCGGGACCGCCTGATCGTGGCGCTCGACCTGCCCAGCGTCGAGGCGGCGGAAGCCATGATCGGCAAGCTCGGAGATAGCGTCACCTTCTACAAGATCGGCTACCAGCTCGCTTATGCCGGCGGC